>JAMOSA010000347.1 GCA_027063325.1 Campylobacteraceae bacterium | reverse complement strand
TACTGTTTAACTTGCTACTTCTTAGAGTTTGAGCAGAGTTATTATAATGAGCCAAAGTTCTACCAGTAGTTAAGTATCTATATTCAATAACACCTTTATTTAAGTTATCTTCAATAATATCAGCTACCATACCTCTATATTGCCACTTATGATATTGATATTTGCCAAGACCATCTTTTGTACGGAAATCCAACCTGTGCAGTATGGGAGTATCTTCATGATATATTGGCCACTGCATACCTCTTTTGCTGTGTCTTTTTAGTCTATAGTATGCTGCTCCACTAAATCTTTGATGGGCTACTTCTCTTACTTCATTCCATATATCTTCACTACTTTTATATGAAAAATCTCCTCCCATTTTATTATCCAGCATCTGTATCACTTCCCAATCATCTGGTAAGTCTGAGTGAACCAGAGGTTGGGATAGATGTAATCTTCTCATTGCATTTACATACACTCCCTCTTTCTCATAAGCACTCTTTACACCTACTACAATATCAGCCTTTTTTGCAACTTCGGTCATAAAAAGCTCTTGTACCATTAAAAATTCCAATTTATCCAAAGCTTTATGTACTTTGTTTTGGTTGGGGTGAATATGGGCTAAATCTTCACCCATATTCAGTAGTGCTTTTATCTCACCACTTAGCATACCATCAAAGAGTTGTGGTGTCATTTTGCCTATTACTTTTGGTTCTTGATAGTCTGGAGCATAATATGGCAAACACCCCATATCACAGGCTCCCTGTACATTGTTTTGACCACGCAGAGGCATCAATCCTGCTCCACTTTTACCGATATTACCAGTAAGAAGTGCCAAATGTGTAATAGCCATTACAGCATAAGAACCATCAATATGCTCTGTCACTCCAAGTCCCCACAGGATCATTGAGCGTTTTACTGCATACTCTCTGGCTATATTTGGTATCATTTTTGCCAAATACTCATACCCTTTTATCTGTTTGAAGTAGTCTGGATTTGCATATGGATCATTTAAGATAGACTCTTTATACTCATTAAATCCTTTTGTTCTAACAGATACAAACTCTTTGTCATACAACTCTTCATCAAGTATTACATATGCCATCATATTGAGTATCAGTAAGTTTGTCTCATATGGAATTACTGCATTATATTTTGCCAATTTACTAAGCTTTGTATCTCTAACATCAATTACAGCTATATTATTTTCAGTTCTTGCTACATCTACAATTCTATTTGCTATTATTGGGTGAGCTTCTATGGTATTTGAACCTATTATTATTATAAATTCAGCTTCATATATATCATTATATGGATTGGTTGCAGCACCCTCACCAATAGTTGCCCTCATACCACTAAGACTTGGGGAGTGGCATACTCTAGCACAATTATCTACATGAGGAGAGCCTATAGTCTCTCTGCAAAACTTTTGAAATAGATATGCACTCTCACAATTACCTCTGGCTCCTCCAATTGCACAAAATGATTCTGCTCCATAATTTGCAATGATAGATTTCAATTTTATAGCAGCTATATCAGTAGCAGTATTTAGATCACAACTATACCAACTGCTATTTATCTTTTGGAGTCTATCTTTATACTCTTTTGCAATATCTGGATTGTTTTGCAAAAATCTGGCTGATACTCTTGGGGCAGTAATTCTATCTCTGGAGTAGATAAAATCATATCCATATTTACCCTTTATACATAGTTTGCCCTGACTTACAGTACCATCTTTTTGTGCATAAATCTTTTGGATTTTGTCATCTTCTACTACAGCTGTTATATCACAACCAACTCCACAATATGTACATACACTCTCTATCTCTTGCATACTCAACCCTTACTAAAATCCCAACTATCAGATAGTGATACTAGACAGTTATCCATAATCTCAGGCTTTGTTATCTTTAGCCACAGCTTTGTTATCTTAGGATACTCCTCTATGAGATGTTTTGACAATCCATTTAGTGCATCTTCTAGCAATCCATACCTACTTGATCTTATATGTGATTCTATACTTTGGGCTATAAGTGCATAATCTAAAAAGTTATTTCCATTAAAATCATATTCAATCTCCAAATCTACAATAACTCTTTGTTTATTGTCTCTTTCATACTCCAATATTCCTATAAATGCCATAAAACTCAGATCTGTAATATGTATTGTCATACTACTTGAGCCTCTTCTTTTTTGACAAGCCTAACAAGATTTGGAATATGCTTGTAAAATACAATAAATGATATTATCCACAAAGGAGCGTGAGAATCAATACCATTAATACCATCTGGATATAGTAAATATGAAGCGATAATCAGAGTAATTAATGCCACCATAGATGAAGCTGAAGATACTCTAATAGTCTTTATAGATGCAAACCATGCCGCTATTGCCATTAGTGTAGGTGCTGGTAAAAGTACTAGTAGTACACCAACTCCTGTTGCTACACCCTTGCCACCTTCAAATCCCATAAATGGACTAAAACAGTGACCAATCACAGCCAATACTGCTATAGTCCAAAGTACAGAACTTGGAGCATTTAGTATATATGCTATACCAATTACAACCATACCTTTTATTGCATCTAAAAACAGAGTTGTAGCTCCTAGCTTTTTGGCAAGTTTTGGATCTCTTTGTTTGAGTACTCTTAGTACATTTGTAGCTCCTATATTACCGCTACCCTCACTAGTTACATCTACACCACCTACATATTTACCCAAAAGATACCCAAAAGGGATACCACCTACCAGATATGCCACTATATATAAGACTAAATTTGTATTAAATTCCATATTTTTTCACCTATTGAAATATTTTATATTGCAAAGTTGTATTATAACTCAAAAGTTATATATCTTTTGGTTCAAAAGTCAGTGATGCTGAATTTATACAGTATCTCTCACCAGTTGGAGCAGGACCATCACCAAATAGATGTCCCAGATGTGAACCACAACTATTGCATCTTACCTCTGTTCTAATCATACCTAGTGAATCATCTTTGTGTAAAGATATGGCATCTTTGGTATATGGAGCAAAAAAGCTCGGCCAACCGGTACCAGAATCATACTTTGTACTACTATCAAACAAGATATTGCCACAACATTTACAAAGATATAATCCACTCTCTTTATTATCCCAATACTCATTGTTAAATGGTGGTTCTGTACCACTTTCACAACATACTCTATACTCCAGTGAAGATAATCTATCTCTAAGTTTTATTTTAAATTTTTCATCCATAATTACCCCTTATTATCTATTTTTATATAGCAAACCAAGTTGCATATAATCTCATATAATTTTGTTATAATCATACTTTAGAGTGAAATATACCATTTTATTTGAAATTTGACAAAAAGGAGATAAGTTATGGAAAAATTTAAGACATATTTTTTGATGATAGGACTTACACTACTATTTATATGGTTTGGAGGTATGATAGCTGGTAAGGGTGGTATGATAATAGCCTTTATTATGGCTCTTGGTATGAACTTTTATGCCTACTACTACAGCGATAAACAGGTACTTGAACACTATGATGCTATACCAGTAGATAGACAGAGTGTGCCATGGCTTTATGATATAGTAGAAGAGTTGGCACACAAAGCTGGATTACCAATGCCAAAACTCTATATTATACCAGATCCAATACCAAATGCTTTTGCAACAGGCAGAGATTATGAACATGCTGCAGTTGCTGTTACAGAAGGTCTTATTGACTTGCTTGATGAAGAGGAGATTGCTGGTGTAATTGCACATGAATTGAGCCATGTAAAGCATTATGATATGCTAATTGGTACAGTAGCTGCTACAATAGCTGGGGCTATATCAATGCTTGCAAACTTTGGAATGTTTTTTGGAGGAAGCAGTGAAGATAGACCAAATCCTATAGTATCACTGATATTGATGATAATAATGCCTCTTGCT
>JAMOSA010000346.1 GCA_027063325.1 Campylobacteraceae bacterium | reverse complement strand
GGTCAAAATGGGGATGATATTTTAATTAGCAATGCTATAGAGCATATTGCCCAATTCTCTATGATTCATGGTGATACTGGGTGAGATTTTTGGCTATGGTATTGCTCTTTATATGTTTTTATTAATCTATCTGTAATCTATGATATATATTTATTGCTATAATACCATATAATTAGATTTTTTATTGGTCAATGAGCAAAGGAGATTTTAAATGTCGGATTCAATACACTATAACCAAGGTTCATGCCCTGGAGTATTTTTTGCAATACTCTCTTTGCCTGCAATATTTATAATTACTTTGATAATTGGTTATATCGGGCTTTTGCCACTAAAGATAGGATTACATACTCTGGTGACACTTATTATAATCTTTGTAATATTTCTGTTTTTTATAAGACACAATGCCAGTTACGCAGCTTGTCTATTGTCAAAAAACTTTGGTTTAATGGAGCTTGATTTGCAAGATGCCCTAAAAAATAGTGCATTAACAATTATGGGTAAAACCAAATCCACTCTTACAGTCAGAGACTTTATGGAGGAGTACTTCAAAGATATCAGAGATGACAATTATGCCAAAGTTGCCTCTATGATATTTCCGATGCTTGGAATTTTGGGTACATTTATAGCTATTGCTGTATCTATGCCTGATTTTACAGTAACAAGCGGAGAGAAGCTTGATGCCCAAATATCTTTGCTTCTATCTGGAATAGGTACAGCATTTTATGCCTCTATATTTGGTATATTTCTATCACTTTGGTGGATATTCTTTGAAAGAAGAGGTTTGGCAAAAATTGAAAAAGAGATAATTTCACTAGAAAAACTCTACGGAAGCCGTATTTGGAAAAAGAGTGAACTTATAAAACACCAGCATATGGAGACAGAACTCAGAGATCAAAAAATTGTAAATACACTAGAAGAGATATTTAATATAAACTTCATAAAAGAGTTGAATGAACAGCATATGACAAACTATAGACAGATTATAGAAGATACTACAAACAGTTTTGCCATGATGGCTACAAGAATGCAGGAAGCATCTGATGATCTTAGAGAGACGCTTCTACAGATAGAGACAAAAAGGGAGTATGTAAAAGCTGATGAATCTCTAAGAAGAAATATGGAGGTATTTACCCATACTGCCAAAGAGCTTGAGAGAGGACTTATCAGATTTGACAATAGTGTAAACTATACCTTTGAAAAGATAGATGATGAGTTGGCAATGGCTGTAGATAAATTGAGTCGTATGATGGAATTGATAGCAAGAAGAGAGATAGAGAGAAAAAAGAGAGCCTCAAGAGTAAATCAAGACAGTTATGATATGAGAGAGAGATAATGTTTAGAAAAAACAGTGAGACAAACCAAAGTAACTTTTGGATATCTTATGCCGATTTAATGGCTGGATTACTGTTTGTATTTATTTTGTTAATTGGTGCTATTGTCTCAAAATCTATACTTATGAGAGAATCTTTGCATACAAAAGAGTCAAAACTCAATCAGATGGAGAGAATGTTACAAAAAAATGAGTTGGCTTTGCAGCAAAAAGAGAAAGCTCTCAAGATACAAAAAAACAGACTCTCAAAACTTCAAAAAGAGTTAAGAGTCAGAGAAAAAGCACTCAAAAGCGGTAAAAACAAAATATCTACCCAACAAAATATCATAGTAGAACAAAAAAGAAAAATTATACAAATAGAACAGAGAGTCAAACTCAAAGAAGAAGAGGTAAAAAAGCTTCATAATCTTCTTAGTGAATTGAAAGATACTCTAAATCAAGTAAAAAAAGAGAATAAAAAGCTATCTTCAAATCTCAAAAAGGAGCAGTCAAAGAGTGCCAAACTAGCCAGAGAAAAAGATGCTCTTGTTGTACTGCATAAAAATCAACTCAAATTAAAAGAGAAAGATTTAGAGACACTAAATCAACTGCTTTTGGCAAGAAATGCAAAGATAGATGAGTTGAATAAAAAGGTTATAATTTTACAAAATCTTACAAATGAGAGTAATACTACATTAGATGAGAAGCAAAAACTGATTCAAAAGTATGTAAACAAAGTTATAGTATTGTCAGGAAAATTAACAAAAGTTGAAAATGAACTCAAGCTAAAAGATGAAAAGCTAACAAAGTTACTTGAGGCACTTGATGCACAAAAGACCCAATATGATGAATTGATTGCAAAACTCCAAAGCCAAAAAGCCAAAATCAAATCCCTCACAGGAATCCAACTCAAAGTAATTGCAGCTCTTAAAGAGACACTTGGTAACAAAATAAGAGTCGATAAAAATACAGGTGCATTGAGACTCTCATCAAATATTTTGTTTGATAAAGGTAGTTCCAAATTGAAAAAAGGTGCAAAAGCACAACTTAGAGCAATCTTTACCAAATATATTGCAGCACTTATGAGTAATAGGGCAATCAAACCACATCTTGATAGAATTGTAATAGAGGGTCATACAGATAGTGACGGTGGATATATATATAACCTCGAATTATCCCAACAAAGAGCATTAGCAGTTATGAATTATCTTTTGACTTTACCTATATCAAAAGAGTACAATCTAAAAAAATATCTAGTTGCCAGTGGTAGAGCATATTTGGATCCTGTTATGAGAAATGGAAGAGAAGACAAGAGTGCTTCACGAAGAATAGAGATAAAATTCCAACTTAAAAACAGAGATGCTATGCATGAGATAGAGAGGATTTTAGATGAAACTAAAAATTGAAAATTTTCATCCCAAATCCTTAGAAAAAGCTGTAGAGAATATAGAGCAAAGACGACTGAAAATAGAAGAGATGATGACACCCAAAAGAGAACTTGAGAAGATAAAAAAAGAGAGTGAAGGGGTACTTAAAAAGTTTATGGATTGGTTTTTTAAATACTATTAAAAAGTAGCTATATATGATAATATTTTGCAACTATTTTATAGATAATGGAGAGTAAAAGTATGGATAATCAAGAGCAGAAAAAGAACACTTTTTTCAAAACAAGTTACCAAATGTAAAATATACATTGACAGGCAATTAAATTAATATACTTAGGAGAGATTATGATTTTTACTACACCACTAAAAAAAGAGAGTCTAAAGATACTACTGCTTGGTAGCGGAGAGCTTGGCAAAGAGGTAGCAATAGAGGCTCAAAGATTAGGTTTAGAAGTAGTTGCAGTAGATAAGTATGAAAATGCTCCAGCTCATCTTGTAGCAAACAGAAGTTATGCTGTGGATATGATGGATAAAGAGGCTCTGTTGGAGGTAATTGAAAAGGAGAGACCAGATTATATACTGCCAGAGGTTGAAGCTATCAGTATATCAGCACTCTTTGAAGCACAAAAGAGGGGCTTTAGAGTGATACCAAATGCTGAAGCTGTAAATAAAACAATGAATCGTAAAAATATACGCAAATTTGCAGCAGAAGAGTTGGGTTTAAAAACCAGTAGATATAGATTTGTATCTACAATAGATGAATTGTATGATGCCAGTAGTGAACTTGGATTTCCAGTAGTAATAAAGCCTGTTATGAGTAGCTCAGGGCATGGTCAAAGTATTGCAAAAAAGATTGAAGATATTAGTAAATCATGGGAGATAGCCAAAGAGGCAAGAGGCGATAGTAGTGAATTGATAGTAGAAGAGTTTATATCTTTTGATTATGAGATTACTCTATTGACAGCCAGAACAGAAAATGAGACTATATTTTGTGAGCCAATAGGACATATTCAACAAGATGGTGATTATATACTCTCTTGGCAACCTGCTGTTATGAGCAGTGAAGCTTTGCAAAAAGCCAAAGATATAGCCAAGAGTGTAACAGATGGGCTTGGTGGCAGAGGCATATTTGGAGTTGAATTTTTTGTAAAAGGTGATGAGGTATATTTTTCAGAATTATCACCAAGACCCCATGATACAGGAATGGTTACACTAATTACCCAAAGCCAAAGTGAGTTTGCTTTACACATTAGGGCAGTACTTGGATTA
>JAMOSA010000345.1 GCA_027063325.1 Campylobacteraceae bacterium | reverse complement strand
GGATAATTTCAGGATTGTTATTGTACCGCTATCTTTTACTATTGATAACTCTGAGACACTCTTTGAGCTTGATATTGAACATAAATTGATAGCAACAAAGATAGGATATGATGATTACAGAGTAGTCAAATGCCCAAATGATAAAGATGATTTTGTAGAGTTTGTAGGAGATAAAATAAAGAGTTTTTTATGAAGTGTGTAAAGAGTATCTATAATTCTACAATAGAGGTAAAGAGATCCAAATTTATAGCATTTTTGATACCTATTGATGAGTTTAAAGGGTATCAAGATATGCTCAAATCCAAACACCCAAAAGCAAATCATGTTGTATATGCCTTGCGTAAATTTAATGAGTATTATCAAATAGTAGAAAATCAAAGTGATGATGGTGAACCAAAGGGGTGTGCTGGTGTACCGGTACTTCAGGCAATGAGAGGAAATGATATAGTAGAATCAGCCATATTGATAGTGAGATATTTTGGTGGTATCAAGCTAGGAACAGGTGGTATGGCTAGAGCTTACAAAGATAGTGCATTGAGTGTAATTGCTGAAGCTAACTTGGTAGAGTGGGAGAGAGTAGAGAGTATCACATTTACTACAAATTTTTCACAAATTAGACAAATAGAGTATTGGCTGTTACAATCAAATATTTCCCATTCTCAAGTTTTTAGAAATTATCAAGATAATTCAATAGAGTGGACAATCAAAGCCCCACAAAGTTGTATAGATAAATTTATACAGATAAGTAATTTATAAAATCTCTGCTTCCTGTTTTATACAGGAGGCAGTAGTTATAATCTTAACAATTTTCCAATATATTCAAGTTGCCACTTTTGGCTAAATCACTGTATTTGATCCAGTTTTTATCTGCTACTCTTTGAGCCTCTTGCAAAAACTCTTTGGCTTTGTTGGAGTCTATTTTTTCTACCATCTTGAATCTTGTCTCATTATACATATACTCTTTTACTGGAATTTTTGGTTTTTTGTAATCTAATGAGAATGGATTTTGGGTACCAATTTTGGCTGGATTGTATCTCATTAGAGGCCATAATCCACACTCAACTGCTAATTTTTGTTGATTCATACCGTATCTTAAATCATATCCATGTGCTATACAGTGACTATATGCAATTATTATAGATACACCCTCATACGCTTCTGCTTCACTGAAAGCTTTTAGTGTTTGGGTATCATTTGCACCCATAGCAACTCTTGCTACATATACATTACCATAGCTTAGTGCATGTAGAGCCAAATCTTTTGGTTCTTGAGGTTTACCTCCAGCAGAGAATTTTGCTACTGCTCCAACTGGAGTAGCTTTTGAGGTTTGTCCTCCTGTATTTGAATATACCTGAGTATCAAGTACAAGTATATTTACATTTCTACCACTTGCCATTACATGATCTAATCCACCATATCCAATATCATAAGCCCAACCATCTCCACCTATAATCCATACAGATTTTCTAATTAGATATGATAAAACTCCCTCTAACTGTCTAGCTTCGTAGGTATGAATATCTTCTAAGATAGCTTCAACTTTTGCTACCAATTCTCTTTGTTTGATAATATCTTGTTCACTCTTTTGAGGATTGTTTAGTATCTCTTCAACCAACTCTATCCCAATATCATTACGCATCTTATCCAACAACTCTTTGGCATATTGGCTCTGTCTTTGGATAGCTACTTCTATACCCATACCAAACTCTGCATTATCTTCAAACAAAGAGTTACTCCATGCTACTCCTTTGCCCTGAGCATTTTTGGTATATGGTGTAGTTGGCAGATTGCCTCCATATATGGAAGAGCATCCGGTTGCATTGGCTATTACCATTCTATCTCCAAACAGTTGAGTAGCCAGTTTGATATATGGTGTCTCTCCACACCCAGGACATGCACCAGAAAATTCAAACAGAGGCTTTAGAAGTTGAACCTCTTTTACTTTGTTTCTATCTACCCTGCTTCTGTCAAACTCTGGAATACTCAAAAAGTAATTCCACTCTTTGACTGCTTTTTCATAAACAGGCTCTATTGGAGCCATATTGATAGCCTTTTTATCCGGATTATGTTTATCTTTTGCAGGACACATCTCTACACACAAAGTACAACCAGTACAATCTTCGACTGATACCTTAATAGTAAATAATTCATTATCACTATATTTTTTGCCTTTTGCTTTGATAGCTTCAAAACCTTGTGGTGCATCTTTTAGATACTCTTTGTCAAATACTTTGGTTCTAATGACTGCATGTGGACACACCTCTGCACACTTGCCACACTGAATACATATATCACTCTCCCACACAGGAGCCTCCAGTGATACTTCTCTCTTTTCATATTGAGATGTACCGGTTGGCCATGTACCATCTGAGGGTACTTGACTTACTGGTATCATATCCCCCTCCCAAGCTTCTAGCTTGGTAGTAACCTCTTTTAGAAAACTATCTTCACCATCATACTTATATACAGGCAATAACTCTTTATCATTTAACTCATCTTTTATTGGTACCTCTTTGAGTCCCTCTATGGCTCTATCTACTCCACAATAGTTCATTCTAATTACTATTTCACCTTTTGAACCATAGGTTTTATCTATGGAGTGCTTTATATAAGCTATTGCTTCATTGGTATCTAAAATATCACTCAAATGGAAAAAGCAAGTCTGCATTATTGTATTTATTCTGCGGTTTAATCCACACTCTTTGGCTATCTCATAAGCATTTATTGCATACACCTCAAGCTCTTTATTTATTATATGCTCTTGGGCTACTCTTGGTAACTTATCCCATATCTCTTCTACTGGATATGGTGAATTTATGAGTACTCTTGCCCCTTTGTTTGCTTTTTTTAGTATATCAAACTTGAGAATAAATACAAATTGATGGATACCGATAAAATCTGCATCATCTATTAGATACTCAGAGAGTATAGGATTACTACTCATTCTAAGGTGTGATACTGTCATAGAGCCTGATTTTTTGGAGTCATATACAAAGTATCCTTGTACATGCCATCCTTTGTTTTCTCCTATGATTTTGATAGAGTTTTTGTTTGCTCCTACTGTACCATCACTTCCAAGTCCATAAAAGAGTGCATTTTTACTATCTGTTTGTGGTTTCCAACTATCATAATTTAGTGACAGATTGGTAACATCATCAATAATACCTACTGTAAACTCTTGTTTTGGATTATTACTGTTTAACTCTTCATATATAGCTTTTACCATAGAGGGTGTAAACTCTTTGGAAGATAATCCATATCTTCCCCCAATAATTATGGGCATACTATCTATTACACCTTTGTTTAAAGATTCACTAAATGCTGCTACTGTATCCAGGTATAGAGGTTCACCAACACTTCCTGGCTCTTTGGTTCTATCTAATACTGCAATCTTTGTTACACTCTTTGGAATAACAGATAAAAACTTCTCTATATCAAATGGTCTATATAGTCTTACTGTAACTACTCCAACCTTTTTACCCTCTTTATTGAGAGCTTTTACACTCTCTTTGACTGTTTTGGTTGCTGAAGCCATTACTACTATTATATCTGTAGCTTCACTATCACCAAAATATTCATATATTTTATACTTCCTGCCTGTTAATGAAGCAAATTTATCCATCTCTTCTTGCACAATTTTGGCAAACTCATTATAGTATCTGTTTATACTCTCTCTGCCTTGAAAATAGAAATCAGGATTTTGGCTGGTACCTCTGAGTACAGGATGTTCTGGATCCAAGGCTCTGTTTTTGTGAGCATTTACCAAATCAATATCTATCATCTGTCTCATAACAGATTCATCAATAAGTTCTACATCCATCAATTCATGTGAAGTTCTAAAACCATCAAAGAAGTGAATTATAGGGATTCTGCCTCTTAGTGTAGCAGATTGTGTAATCAAAGCCATATCATGTGCTTCTTGTGCATCACAACTGCCAAGCATTGCAAAACCTGTCTGTCTGCACTGCATCACATCTGTATGATCACCAAATATAGACAA
>JAMOSA010000344.1 GCA_027063325.1 Campylobacteraceae bacterium | reverse complement strand
CAGTTCCTGTTATCTTTTTCAAACAACTTGATTGGCTTTGATCATTTGCAGTTACAGCCAATATTGCATACTCAGTATAACTCCTAGAGAGTAACATTGCTTGTTCTCTTTGGTATTGGGCTGTAGTCTCTTGTACCATTTTGCTTGATATATTCATAATAAAAGCTGCCACACTTGCCATAAGTACCAATATGGATATGGCAGTGAGCATAGAAAATCCTCTTCTCATCAGAACACCGCCTTCTCTTTGCATGATGTAACATTATCATCAGCATTTTCACTGATGCGTTCCTGTTTACAAATTTTTAGTCTTATTGTTTGACCCTCTACCTTCATCTTGAATGTTGTTACATTCTTTAAAACCAAAGATTTTATACCATCATTTCTGTTTGCATTTGGAGTTGGAGGAAAGTTGTAGTATAGATACAAATCTCCATCTTCTACTACAAGAGCATAAGATGTCCAAGCCAGTTTGTAGTGTTCGGATATGAATGATGTACTACTATCCAAATCTATCTGCTCACCACTTGAAGAGGATGCAACACCATTTGGAGTTGTATTGGTATCATTTCTGAAGTATATTACAGCATCTGCTATACCTTTTGTTCCATTTGATAGTTTATCTATTACTGTATTTGTAAAATCAAGATCACTTCCTGGTGTTGATATGGTATCTTGTGAACTATTGTTTACATCACAAAAACCACTCCAGCCAGGTTTTGAGGCTGAAGCATAACTCTCATAATCCGCTCCTACCCATTGAATACCCACATACTCATCACCTGTAGTACTGCTTATAGTATAAGCACTCTCTAATGAGCCATCTGCTTTTACTCTGGATACTGTAAATCTAAGAGCATTTTGTAGTCTGTTTGAAGCTTGGGTTACTGCAATTTCTGTTTTTAGATTGGCATTGTGTTGAGCCTTTTGCAATACATAGCTTTTATATACATTTGCAATAAGTTCAGAGGACATAGATGCTACAATACCCAAGATAACAATTACAAAAACAAGCTCCAACATTGTAAAGGCTTTTTTAGTATATCTACTCATCTAAAACTCTTTTTGAACTATTTTGATACCACCAATATTACATGCAAAAGCTCTAAGTACTATACTCTTTTCTAACTCTTTTGCTGTTGCATTGGTAGTAAGTGTTACTTTTACATCTTTGATATTGGTAGTCCCTGTGGACTCATCTCTAAATGGTATAAATTCAATTTCACTCTGTTGATAGCCACCACTTACATCATCTTTTGCATATGTTATCTCTGTAGCTATTGTGATATTTGCATCTATCACATCTGTTGTTGCACTCTCTACAACAGTAAATTCTGCACTATCTCCATCAAAATCATCTATATCATCAAAATCATCTTTGCTACTCTCTCCTGCATCTGTACCAATTGAGGAAGCATTTAGTATTGAGCCATCATCAAGTGTAAATACTCTACTACTACCCTCAGGGGTACCAGCTCTTCTACCATTACCGCTGTTTTCTAAATCAGCATGACCGTTACTTACTTTCAAAAGAGTAGGGATATGCTCTTCACTACTATCTTCTTCATCCCAAGCATAGCTTAGAACCATATTAATATGAGATGAGGCTATATTTATAGCCTCTTGTTGCATTACTACTGTACTGCTTTTGGTAGCTACTGCCATAAGGTTTGGTGCAGAGACTATGGCAATGCCAATGATAACGAGCGAAAATATAAGCTCTATCATTGCCACAGCACGCCTTGCACCTCTGTTTTGAAGTGCTAAGCGTCTCATGATTACCACTCCACTCTATTGTTTCTTTTGATATTTGATTTGGTATCAATTACTCTACCAGTCTCTCCTACTCCAAACCAACCATCTTCACCTATGAATCTGACTCTATATAGTGGAGATGGAGTCTCTTCTTTGCCATTTGGATTATAGATTAACCAACTGTTGGTATTTGTATCATTTATATTGATTGGTACAACCAATGGTCTATCATCTGATATGGCACTTACAGTTACATCTCCATTGTATCCTCCACTCATATCAGGAGCAGATGGAGCAATAGAGCCATCACTACTGTTTTGAGGTGTCAAAGATATTTTTCCATCTTCTGGCATATGTAGAGTATTCATAAACCAATCATACTCATTTGTAGTTACAAATGCACTGCTTAGTTTTATATCTCCAGTTCCAGTATAGTTTACTACTATTGATATAGGTGTTTTTACACTATTGTCTCTTATATTGTCATATAGTTCTTTTGATGGTTTTATTCTGGCATAGAGATATGTGGCATTTCTATTTATACTTAGATTACCCTCCATCATATTATCAGAACTATTTACATCAATTGTTGATATATTCATATCAAATGGTTCAACTGCTTTTGATATCCATCTGTTGAAATTGAGTTTGATATTGATATTTGCACTACCATTATGATCAGTATTAAATATATCTTTTGGCATATTTATTATCAGTGGCATATTATCTGCAAATGTCACATTATTTTCTACAACAGTTGGAGATGTACTACTATCATCTACTGCTCTATATTGCATTGTTGTAGTATCAGCAGTTATACCATCTAAGATATAGTTTACTCCTATTTTGACATCTTTGGCATAACACTCTTTGTTAAAGTTTGTTAAAGTTTTTCTGTTTGTCAAATCATCAATGGCTCTTATTTGAAGTGCAACTTTTGAAGCCTCTTTTATATCATTGGATAGATATGTAAAGTTAATATCACTCACTGTCATATGAGCTGCTTCAAATGTACCGTTTACTTCAAAATATTTGGCACTAAAGTTCAAATCAATAGTTGCTGAGCCTATTTTAGTATCCTCTTGGCTATCCCAGTTTCCTGAAATATTTAAATCATTACAGTCAATTGAAGCAAATCTCTCTTTACATGGTAATACTTCATCTGTAATTGTTACATTTATATCACCCACTTCATCATAGTGAGTAATTACAGCCTCTATTGAATCAGTTACATTACTATCACCAACTCCATCTTTAAAGCTCCAACCATTTATCAAATCAACTTCATGAAAAGTACCTACGCTACATCCATCTGTTTTATCTTCTACAAGAATTTTGAATGTGCTATCTGCAGATTCAGCATATCCTGGTGCTCTTCCACCTCCATCTCTTGTAGCTCCAAAGTGGAATGTTACAGGCTCACCTGTATATTTATTTGTGCTTCCTTCTACTGAAGCATTAAAATCAGCTGGTCTTACGGCAAATAGATCACTTGTATGGAAGAATAGATGCTTACCTTTTTCAGTTGTTTCTGGAATTGCATTTAGCATATTTTCTTGATCACTCTTACTACTATCCCAGCACTGTTCCAAAGGATATAGCTGTGTATCACTTCCATTATAATCACCACAGTAGAATATCCTAATATGAGCTCTTGAGTATGCACTGCCTACTCTAAAGTCATCTGTCTCAAAGTCTGCTTCATCTGTAAAGTTCGCATCTCTTAGAGTCTCAAGTACATATCCTTGAGATGTATCACCTGCAAATACACCATATTTTACATTAATATCTGGTTTCTTTTCAGACTCTGTACCATTTTCTGCAAATGAGACAAGTCTTAGTTTGAATGGTTTATTTACAATCTTTGTACTAATAACTCTCTGTTTTGGATCATTATCTCTTAGTTTGTGAGGTTCTGATGATGTATCCCATCTAAATGTATCAACAGCACCAAATGGACCTGTTACATAACTTCCTGATATTGCATACACTTGGCAGTTTCCTCTAAGCTGAATCCAACTTATCTCATGGAAGTTACAACCCCCACCGGTACCACCTGTAATTGCATATCTTACAAACTCTGGTGTAGCTCCTTGGTTATATTTTGGATCCTTTGCATCAAACTCATCTATTACTGTTTGATAACCATTACCTATATCTCTAGCTAATCTTATATAGAGGTGTCCTTCATGTTTGGCATCTACTACCAATTTGTATCTACCAGAGTAATATCCACCTGCTCTTTGATCAGTATATCTCTCTGCAAC
>JAMOSA010000343.1 GCA_027063325.1 Campylobacteraceae bacterium | reverse complement strand
TTAATTCACTTAAAGCTTTCTCAAGCTCAAATGTCTGCAAAGAGCGGTGATTTTCTATAGGAATTATCTCTACTCTTTTTAACTTTGGTTTTAGTATCTCCAAAATAGTTTTAAAATCCTTGTCATTTAGAGTATTGTATATAAGTACAGTATCATTATCTATAGTCTCAGACAAAGTTTTGGCTGCTAAGGGATTGTGTCCTACATCTATATGAATATTCTCTTTTAGGGGATAGTATCTGCCAAAAAGTTCCAAAGAGTGCAGATGTGATAGGTTTACATCTATATGCAAAAGATTTAGAGCATCAACTGCAAGTAGTATATTTTTCCTGATAAATGGTGGCCACCCATGCTCAATGGCTGCATCTCTTACCAAATGGAGAGTCTCTACATCAAAATCTTCAATATCTGTTGCATATATAAGCTTTGTTCCCTTTTGGGAAGCAATATCTTGAGCTACTTTATAGACCTCTTCATATGGTTGTTTTGCCAAGAGTGTCAGCTTTTGCATGCTTCTTAATTTGGTCTCTGCTATATCTTTGATGGTATATCCCAAAAATGCCTGATGATCCATACCTATTGGAGTAACTACTGTAAGAACTCTGTTTTCAATTACATTGGTTGCATCAAACTCTCCACCAAGTCCAGCTTCTACAATAATAAAATCAAGCTTTTCAAATATTACAAGTGCAAGTAGTGTACTATATTCAAAATATGTCAATTTATCACTGGTATCACTACCCAATATTTCATATAATCTCTCATGGGCACTTTGCAAGGTATCATCATCTACATCACTTCCATCTATCCAAACTCTTTCATTAAACCTAAATATATGTGGTGATGAGTAGTGTCCGACATGAAGACTAGCTTTATATGCAAGGTGTGCCATTGTTCTGCCTGTACTCCCCTTGCCATTGGTTCCTATGATATGTACAGCATACGGATGTGCAATATGTAAAGAGAGTTTTTTGTATGCTTCATTCATTCGAGAAATATCAAATTTGTCATAATATAGTGGTTTGGTTCTCATAAACTCTTCAAAAGTTGGTATCATCTCTTGATTCCTTCTAAAGCGAGTGAAGCAATAAGCTTGTCCATAGCTTTTCTGATACTGTATCTAATAGCTATTTCACGAGCAATAGAAGATGTCAATGATGTAGCTTTTACACCGACATCTTCACTAACTCTAATCTTTTTGATTGTATTGAAATTTTTGCCAATTACATTAAATGTAAT
The DNA here is from genome assembly GCA_027063325.1 of Campylobacteraceae bacterium. GTDB lineage: Bacteria > Campylobacterota > Campylobacteria > Campylobacterales > Sulfurovaceae > Nitratifractor. Next base: position 1,862 of record JAMOSA010000343.1, on the reverse strand, counting down.
TTTAGTTGATATTCTATATCTGGTTACATAACCATTCTCATCTGTTGATAAAGAGGAGTATGAAAAGTGGTAGTAAGGTACAAATATAGTACTCTCAGCTAAATTTTTATCTTTGACCACTTTTATATCAAACCTCTCTTGGACTGTTTTGATTATTTCATCTTTTAGAAATACACCATTTTGTGGTTCTACCTGACTTAAGTGTACTTTGACATATACACTATTGCCAAATATATTTTTGGTATATTGTTTAACAGGACGATAACCACAAGCACTCAACAAAAGCAAAACAACCAAAAAAGGAGTTACTCTTTTGAGGCTACTATATTTGACACCTGCTACCATTATGCTTTTCCTCGTTATTTAGGTTTTACAACAAAGTTTACCAGTTTGTTTGGTACTACAATCTCTTTTACTATATTCATACCATCAAGCCACTTGGCTCCTGCCTCTTTTGCAATCTTTAATATATCATCTTTAGAAGCATCTGTTGGCACTGCAACTTCTGTTCTGCGTTTTCCATTGATACTGACTGCATAAGTTATACTATCTTTTTCAAAAACCTCCTCTTTGATATATATTTTATCATTCAGGTTTTTGCGATTAAACAACTCTTGGCTCATCTCAGTAGCAATATGAGGTACAATTGGCTCTAAAAGATGCAAAAGTATATAGATACCCTCACTCCACACCTCATCACTATTTTGCTTATCAAGTGCATTTAGTGCTTCCATTACCGAAGCTATCAGGGTATTGAATGCAAAACTCTTTTCATACACAAAGCTACTCTTTTTGAGTGCTTCATATATCTTGGCTCTAGCCTCTTTTGACTCTTTTGATAGTTTTGAATGTTCAATATCTGGTATATGGTTATGCTTTACTCTATCTGCTTTACTATATAACTTTTTGAGGAATCTATATGCCCCTTCTACTCCACTGTCATTCCACTCAAGCTCTTTTTGAGGAGGAGCAGCAAAGAGTATAAACAATCTTGCTGTATCAGCTCCATACTTTTCTACAATAGCATCTGGATCTACTGTATTACCTTTTGATTTACTCATCTTGGCACCATCTTTTAATACCATTCCTTGGGTAAGAAGTCTCTCAAATGGTTCATCTATGTTGTGATAACCCAAATCTCTAAGAGCTTTTGTAAAAAATCTTGCATAGAGCAGATGCAATATTGCATGTTCAATTCCACCAATATATTGATCTACTGGTAGCCAGTAGTTGCTATCATCTTTATCAATTCCTACCTCTTTCCATTTTTTTGGGTTGGTTGCATATCTAAATTGATACCAACTGCTCTGTACAAAAGTATCCAAAGTATCTGTCTCTCTTTGTGCATCATTTCCACAATTTGGACATTTACACTTTTTCCATGTAGGATGTAACTCCAGTGGATTCCCCTCACCAGTAATTTCTACATCATCTGGCAAAGTTATAGGGAGATTTTCTATCTTTTCTGGTACCAAACCACATTTATTGCAGTGTACAAATGGAATTGGAGCTCCCCAATATCTTTGACGACTCACACCCCAGTTTCTAAGCTTATAGTTTATACTTCTTTTGCCAATGCCTCTATTTTCAAACAGATCTATAATAGCACTTTTGGCTTTTATGCTATCCATACCACTAAACTCTCCACTGTTTACCAAAACTCCAGCTTCAGTATATGGCAAATCACCACCTTCAATTACTCTTTTGATTGGCAGAGCATATTTGGTAGCAAACTCATAATCTCTCTCATCATGAGCTGGTACTGCCATAACAGCACCGCCACCATATGAAGCCAATACAAAGTTTGCACACCAAACAGGAATCTCTTCACCAGTTAGAGGGTGAATTACTGTTATATTTAG
>JAMOSA010000342.1 GCA_027063325.1 Campylobacteraceae bacterium | reverse complement strand
ACACCAAGTACTACAGTTGTAGAGAATCCATTGTTCTCTTCATCACTTAGATCAAAGTTTACATCATTATCATTCATCTCATAAGAGATACCAATTAAACCCCAAAAATCAGCTGATGCTGGTTGAGCAGGTTCTACCGGTGCTATATCACCACCTGCAAATATTACTGTCGATGCTACTACTGAGAGCAAAAGACCTTTTTTCATAATTAAAACTCCTTGTTTTTTTAATTGATGTTGGAAGTATATCAAGTTATTCCTGAAATTGTCAAGAAAAAACAATCTAAAAATAACGATTAGTAAATGGAAAGTAAATATTTCGCCTATTTACGGGCTATACAACCCGTAAATATATTGATTAAAATTTGTAGTAAGCCTCTACTCTAATTCTTTGTCTTTTATCTACATTTGGATTGTTATCAAGATCTAGGTATCTATACTCTACTTGTGTATCAACACCTGCTATATTAAATTTATATCCAACTCTTGCATTAAATGCATTATCATATACTGCATTATCATCAGCATCATAATATCCAACTACACCAAACAATTTTCCATAAGGCAATTTGTATCCAGCTTTTACCAATACTGCCCATACATTATCACCTACAATATCTCCACCAAAGTCACCTGTAAATGTCCAAAATGCACTTGTACCAATGCCACTACCAGCAGTTTTTAGACTATAATCACCATCATTGATATAAGCAGCTACCAATCCAGCATCCAAATCACCCCAAGATGAACCGATCTTTGCAGCTACACCAAATGTTGCATCAGTACCAGTTATATCGCCATCAACATAAGCTAACTGTAATCCAGTTTTTACTGTATCAAAGCTACTCTCAGCTGTTGCCCAGATTGACCAAGTATCTTCAAAATCACCTGTAGAAGGATCAAATGCAAAAATACTCTTTGGTACATAATAACCACTAAATGATAATGTAGTATTTGCTAAAGATTTATTAATCAAAGTCAACATAAACAAACCAGAGCTATCGCTTACATCAGTCTCACCTATTGTATTATCAATAAATGCCTGATCTATCCATGCAGCTACTAATGTGGTATCTGTCAAATCTGTATTTGCAATAACAATACCATCATAAGATATATCAATTACACCTGCTGTTCTATCTGACCATGCCCAAGGTGAAACTGCTTTTGGAAGTGCTTGGCGTCCTGCTTTGATTGCAGTATTACCAAATGTATAAGTAAGATATGCTTGAGATACCTCTGCATCAGTTTGATCTGCTATATTTGCTAAACCAGCAGTTGTTTTATATAGAGTTCTATCAGCTATATCAAATCCAAAATCTGTCCAACCAGCAACTTCTGCACCAAAACCAAAACCATTTCCAAGCTCTTTTTCTACACCAAGAACTACTGTTGTAGAGAACCAGTTATTCTCTTCATCACCAAAATCCAAATCAGTTGCACCAGGGATATTAAAATCTATATCCTCTGCTTGATAAAACATACCAATTTGACCCCAAAAATCAGCACTAGCAGGTTGTGCTGGTTCTACTGGTGCTATATCTCCACCTGCAAATATTACTGTTGATGCTACTACTGAGAGTAATAATCCTTTTTTCATCTTAAACTCCTCGTTTTGTTTACAATTATTACTGTATTGTAACCAAAGATATAAAAGATGTCAAGTTTATTAATAAAGTAAATGAAAAATTAATGATTTTTTGAGTCATTTGAGTTATATACCCACTCCAAATAGAGTTTTGGAGATGAGCATATTGTAGAAATTTATAAAAATTTATCTTGTAATAGATATATTTGATCTATCATGATGAATGGGGTTTTCATCATCTATATCCATAGCCTTTGCATTATCCATCAAAATTGGTACAAATATCAGCGAAACAAATACCGCTGCTACTGTACCAGAAATTAAAGCTACCCCAAGACCACCAAATATAGGATCACTTGCAAGTAGAGCCGAACCCAAAATAATTGCAATTGCTGTTAGCATAATTGGTTTTGCTCTTGTAGCTGATGCTATTGCAATAGCTCTTCTTTTTGGCACTCCTCTAGCCTCCATCAATGATTTTGCAAAATCTATAAGAAGTAAAGAGTTTCTGGAACTAATTCCCATCAAAGCAATAAATCCAATAAGCGAAGTAGCTGTAAGGAAGAATGTATCTCTAGTTACCAAATCTGCTACCCAGTGTCCTACAATTACACCAATAATAGAGAGAAAACTTCCAGCAAGTACGATACCGCTTAGAGTATAACTCTTGTAGTAAATTACAAGCAACAAGAATATAAGCACCAATGCCCCTATAAATGCACCACCTAAATCACGGAATGTATCAAGAGTTACTTTCATCTCTCCATCCCATCTAAGTAGATACTTCTCACCTGTTTTTGGATCAGTTAGGTGCAAATCAAACATATAAGTATTAATTCCTGGCTCTTTTTCTACTTTGTAACCCTTTTTAGTAAAATACTCTATCATCATATCTCTAGCTTCAAGAAGTGGATAGACTTGAGACTCTTCATCAGTCTCTGCTATTACATTAATCATTCTATGCAAATCTTTATGCATAATACTTGGAGTTGAATTTACCTCTTTGATCTTTACCACTTCACTAACTGGTACCATCATACCCTTCATATTCATAAGATTTAGTGTATTTAATTTATTTCTTAGTGCATCAATTGAGTGGTTGTTAAATACCTTTGTGGCAGGATCAAGTATCAAAAAGATTTGAATTTGATCTGGCTCTTTGGCTGAATTTTTGTGTGCTATTGCCATACCCTCAAATGCTAAATATATAATTTTGTTTACCTGTTCTACACTAAGTCCACTTCTTACAATTTTTTCTTTATCTGGAATTAACTCAAACTTTTTGTATATATCATCAGCCATTATATCAATATCTACAAGTTTAGGAGTCTTTGCAAGTATATTTGCAACCTCTACTGACAACTCTCTGATTTTTGATATATTGTGTCCAGTCACTTCTACAACAACAGAAGCAAGTGTTGGAGGACCAGCAGGTTGCTCTATAAATTTGATAACAGTACCAGGAACCAGTGGCTCACACGCCTTTTTTACAATTGGTCTAAGACGCGATACCATCATATAAGATGTCTCTTCTCTTTCATGTTTATCAGTAAGATTTACAGCAATCTCTGCCACATTTTCACTATTTTTCATACCAGCACCCTTTACAAGCCCAGCATAATCTAGTGGTATTCCCATACCAGCAAACATCTCCATATTGAGAATTTCAGGCTCATTTTTGAGATGCTCTATTACACACTTGCCAACTTTGTAAGTCTGCTCTTTTGAACTTCCTGTTGGAGTATCAATATATACTGAGTATGTATTATCACTCTTTCCTGGTAGCATCTTGGCTTTTACTATCTTTGTAGGCAACATCATAACAGAACCAGCAAGTGCCAAAAGGGTCAATAAAATTACCATAAGTTTACGGGATTTGTGATCAAGAATCCAATATACAAAATTTTCCATTCTTTTCATCATTACTCCTTCCCGCCCTTGTGGTGTTTATGCTCAGGCTTTTTGAGCATCTTTAGACTTAGATATGGTGTAAATATATATGCAACAATCAATGATGCAATAAGTGCTACTGGTACATTAAGTGGAATTGGTTTCATAAATGAACCCATCATACCACCAACAAACAGCATTGGAATCATTGTCATAATAATAGCTAGTGTTGCTATATTTGTAGGTGCTCCAATCTCATCTGTAGCTTCTACCAAAATCTCCTCCATACTTCTATCATCACTATTATGTGAGTGTAAATGCCTGTGAATATTCTCAATTACAATAATTGCAGCATCAACCAGCAATCCCAAAGATAGTAAAAATGCAAAGAGTGTAATGCGGTTGATTGTCTGTCCTGACATATACGCAATAAAGAGTGTCACAGCCAAAATTGCTGGGACTGTAAATGTAACAATAATAGACTCTTTAAATCCAAGTGCAAATACAAGCATAACTGCAATAATAATAATAGTAATTACTAGGTGATGTACAAGCTCATTTACTGCTTCATCTGCTCTTTTTCCATAGTTTCTAGTTACTATATATCCAAATCCGTAATCTTTAAGCCT
>JAMOSA010000341.1 GCA_027063325.1 Campylobacteraceae bacterium | reverse complement strand
CAGCCGGTATCTCTCCATATGATACAAATAGGCTCATAAAGACAATTGAGTATCTAAAAGAGATTGAAGAGTTAAGTGTAGAGATAGTTTTGGTAATTTCAGCTACTGCAAAATATAGTGATATGCTAGATATTTATGAACAATTTTCATTTATTGAACCTCAAAAGTGTATAGTAACCAAGCTTGATGAGACCAAAAATATAGGCGAACTTATAGCATTTTTGTTGCATACGAAATTGCCTGTTGGCTATCTTGCTACTGGTCAGGAGGTTCCTGATGATTTGGAGATAGCTACCAAAGAGAGACTTCTTGGTTATTTTGTAGGAGAGAGGTATGTATAGTATCCAATTAAAGCAGTTAAGTAGAACTATTATAGATATTTTGCCAAAAGACTCTTTGTTGCTTCAAATGGAATCTATAAAGATAAAGCAAAAAAAATTAAAGCGGTTAAAGAGTGGAGATATACTATATCTAGGCAAAACTCTACCTCTTTTTTATATTACTCAAAATGGTAAATATATATCAAGTGTAGAGATTGGTTATCTACAGCAACAAAGTGCAATTAGATTGACAGATACTCCAAAAGATCAAGATAATATAGAAGATATAGGCAAAAAGTGGGATATTTTGGATATACATATTGCTATTGTTCCAATGAGTATAGAGGAGTTAAGCAGTGGCAAAATAGTAACTTTTGGTTTTGATATATACAAAGATATTTCACTGATCAAAGAGGGCAAAAGAGTTGCAACAGTATCTTTGGTAGGATATGGCAATGGATATGGATTACAAATAGTTGAGAGGATAAAAGATTGAAAAGAGTACTGCTTGGTATGAGTGGAGGAGTTGATTCAACTGTAGCTGCAATTTTGTTGCAAAAGAGTGGTTATAGTGTAGAGGGTGTCTATATGAAACTTCATAACAATGAAGATTATCACAAAACCAATTTCAACAAGGCAAAAAGAGTAGCTGAGTATCTAAATATCCATATACACTATCTTGATATTACAGATGAATTTAATGATAGAGTATATGAATATTTTATAGATAGTTACAAAGAGGGACTTACACCAAATCCTTGTATAGTGTGCAACAAAGAGATAAAATTTGGCAGACTTGTAGAGTTTGCTGACAGCTTGGATATAGAGTATATATCTACTGGACACTATGTAAAAAGTGATGGCAAAAATATATTAATGGCAAAAGATCAAAGCAAAGATCAAAGTTATTTTCTAGCCAAAATAAGATCCAAAATAATTCCAAGACTCATATTTCCATTAGGAGATATGTTAAAGAGTGAGGTTAAAAAGATAGCTTCAAATATACCAATACTCTTGGATATAGCTACCCAAAAAGAGAGTAGTGAAATATGCTTTGTAGAGGGTGAATATACCGATTTGTTAAAAGAGCATTTTGATATAGATAAAGAGGGTGAAGTATTGGATTTGGAGGGTAATGTAGTAGGGAGACACAAAGGTTATATGCACTATACCATAGGTAAAAGGAGAGGTTTTTTTGTACATGGAGCTCATCAGCCACACTATGTATTAAAGCTTGATTCACAAAAGAACCAAATAGTAGTAGGAACCAAAGAGTATCTCTCAAGAGTGCAATTTAAAATCAAAGATATAAATATGTTTGAAGAGTTGAGTAATTTTGATTGTGATATCAAAGTAAGATATAGAACAAAAGCAGTACCAGCTACTGTCTCAATAGATGGCAATAAAGCTACTGTACGATTAAAAGAACCTGTATTTGGACTTGCCTCTGGACAGTTTGCTGTAATGTATAACAAAGATAGATTAATTGGTGGTGGAGAGATAGTAGCATAAAGACATCAGTTAGATATTTTATAAAAGCGAGGCTGAAAGCCCCTTAGAATCCAATAAGAGTGTTATCTTTTCTTCTTACAGACTCTTTTCAGCCTCTATTAGAGCTTGTACACCATCTGTCATCTGTTTTACAGCTTCAACCTCTGTAATTCCCAATCTGCGTCTGTTACTTATGTCATATATATAATCTTTGCTTTGAGAGTGTTCTCCATCTACTCCTCTAATTTGTAAATCATATTTTTGTGTAATGGATTGGAATTTTTGCATATCTTTACCCAATTTTGGCAGTTTGATATGAACACTTGCTCTCATTGCTGTACCCAAATTGGTAGGACAGCTTGTAATGTACCCCAATCTTTGGCTAAAAGCAAATTTTAGTGATTTTTCAAGCTCTTTTACTGCTTTGGATAGTCTGCTAAAGACCTCTTTTATATCTCCACCCTTTTGCATAGATATTATTCTAAGTTGATCCTCTTCATTAATCCATACCAAAAATGTTTTGTTACTATTATGAAATATTCCTCTACCCTCAGGCCACTCTTTGTTTAATCCAGCAGATTCCAAAAATCTATCTCCCTCTTTAAAGAGAAAATGATCTTTAATCAATCTATTTTGTGTCTCTTTGTCCATACCAAGCAGAGGGTAATATCTACCTTTTAATTCACCATCAAGTGATTTTAGTGCATCAGATACCATACACTCAACTATAAGCCTCTCTCTTTGGGCTATATTTGGACCTAATGGAAAGCAGTGTAGATTTCGTCCTACTCTAATACGAGTAGATAGTATAAATTCTCCATTTGGATCTGGATTTGTTATATCCAAGTGGTTTGGATCCATATCACTTTTGTGATTGTTTGTAAAGTTGTGATACTCTTGAATGATTGGATTTAATAGTGGTGCAAATATTTCATAACTCTCTTCATCGCCAACATATACTCCTATACTACTGTCTGGATTCTCAAGACCTGACTTTATAAGTCTGTTTAGAGTATAACCATAGCGACTCTTTTTATCTTTTAACTCTTCAAATATCTCTTTGGTGAGATGTTTACACAACAAAGATTTACAATCAGACGAAAAATTTGGATAATTCATTATTGGTTCCTATATTTAAAATTACTCTATATTATCATAAAAGAGATAACAGTTATTATGAATTTGTCAGTTTATACAGTATGATTGAAGAGGCAATTGCTACATTTAGACTCTTTACTGTTGGTGAAATTTCTATTTGCAAAGTTGCATCTGATATATTTAGAATCTCTTGAGGTATGCCATCTTCTTCATTTCCCATCACAAGTACCCATTTGTCCGTAGCTACTCTATATTTGCCAAGATCTATTGAATTTTCGGTAAGTTCTGCAGAAATTATACTATACCCCAATTTTTTTAATCTATTTATGGTATCTATGGCATTATCAAATGTATGTATTTTCAAATCTATAGTATGACCAGTGGCTACTCTAATAGCTCTACGACCAAACGGATGAGGACCTTTTTTGGGTACTATATATCCACCTACACCAAAGGCAACTGCTGATCTTGCTATTGCTCCAACATTTTCCATATTTGAAGGGTTTGACAACATCACTGCCTGTGGGGGTAAATTTTCAAGTTCAACTTCTGCTGGTCTGAGTGCATGTAGCATTACATTATGGTGTATTTTATGACCCACAATCTGCTCTAATATACTCTTTTTGCCTATATATACTGTAGGTACTCTTGATTTTTTTATAATATTTTCATATCTATCTATAAACTCTTGTGTACACAAAAGAGATTTAAATTTCAAATTCGATTGTAGCAATTTTAGTACAACTTTTGGTGAATCAGCTACAAAGCTACCATCTTTATCAAATATATTTCCTCTTAGAGTCTTGTAAACTCTCAATTCATCTATATCCAAATTTGAAATATTTACTATATTCATCTAATCTCTTTTTCCTCTTTTTTTGCTTCACTTAGTGCTGAAGCTATAATTCCAGCAGGGACACTTACAATTCCAAGTCCAATAAGCAGTATAATAGATGTAAATATTTTACCCCCTGTTGTAACTGGATATACATCACCATACCCTACAGTAGTAAGTGTAGCAACTGCCCACCACATAGAACTAAATATACTACTGAAGTGTTCTGGTTGTATATCATGTTCAAAGTAGTATATACCAACAGAAGATAGATAAAACATAATTATTGTCAATACAAAAAATAGTATAAATTCATCTTTGGCTTTCCATAGTGCAGATTTAAATCTATCTAGTGTTTTACTGT
>JAMOSA010000340.1 GCA_027063325.1 Campylobacteraceae bacterium | reverse complement strand
CTTTATATGGATTGTCTATCCATAATTTGTCAAATACTTTTACTATTTTACTCTCTGAGTAGTGCTTTTTGACATACTCATCTCCCTCATGAGGATGCAAAAGCAAGTGTTTGTCAAAATATATTATCTCATCACCACCAACTGCTACACACCTTTTTACAAAGTGAGTCTTTTTATCTTTTGGTACATAAAAGATTACTATATCACCTCTTTTTGGTCTAGGACCAGAAATTAAGTGTCCATCACCTCTAAAATCTGGTAATAGTTTTAATCCAAGCCATGGAAGCTCTGGGATGGTTACACCATAACTAAACTTTTTGGCAAATAGAAAATCACCTATTAAAAGAGTTCTTTTCATAGAGCCACTTGGTATTACAAAAGATTGTGCTACAAAAAATATAAGTAGCAGTACTATAATAATAGTTCCTGTCCAAGTACCAGAGAAGTGGTATAGCTTCTTGCTATAACCTATAAGTCTCTCTTTCATTTAGATACTCTCTTTTTTGCAGAATCGAGTGTATTAGAAAGTAGCATAGCTATAGTCATAGGACCAACACCACCTGGTACTGGAGTGATATAACTGCATTTTGGTGCAACATTTTCAAAATCCACATCACCAACCAAAGAGCCATCTTCTAGTCTATTGATACCAATATCAATCACAATAGCTCCCTCTTTTATCATATCTGCTTTTATCAACTTTGGTACACCAGCACCTACTATTACTATATCAGCCTTTGAGGTATGCTCTTTTAGATCCTTGGTATAGATATGAGTTACATCAACAGTAGCATTTGCATTTAGTAGTAGTGAAGCCATGGGTTTGCCTACTATATTACTAGCACCTACTACACACACATCTTTACCTTGTAGGTTTATATTGTACTCTTCAAACATCTTCATAACACCAAGTGGTGTACATGGTACAAAAGCATCAAGACCTGTTACCATTCTACCTACATTGCATGGGTGAAAACCATCTACATCTTTGTTTGGATCTATTGCATCGAGTATAGCATCTGTATCTATATGTTTTGGAAGTGGTAACTGTACTAGTATTCCATCAATTCTTGGGTTTGCATTGATCATCTCTATTGTGCCTATAATCTCTTCTTGATTTATACTATCTGGCATATTGTGTGTAATAGAGTAAAATCCTACTCTCTCACACGCTTTTGATTTCATTCTAACATAAGCATGACTAGCAGGATCATCACCTACTAATATTACAGCCAAACCAGGTACAATATTGTGTTTTGATTTTAAATCATCAACCTCTTGTGCTACCTGCTCTTGTATCTTGTTAGCTAATGCTTTTCCATCAATTAGTTGCATTTGTAAACTCTTTTTTTGGGTTTTGTGCATACATTGGCAATATATGCAAAGTGAGGGTATTATATCTAAATCTTGTTTATGAGTAGTGAGAAAAAGTATGAATTTCTCAAGAGTAATATAACTTTTTGGAGTATCATTTACAGTGCGAACCTCTGATATAACAGAAGTTCACGATATTTTAGGCTTCGCTTACTACTACACCTCCACCTTTCATTACAGGTAACTCTTTTGTAGCTCTGTATCCATATGGAACTCTAAAATCGACAAATATACTCTTTGGGTACTTCTTGATATTTACTGCTTTAAACTATAATTTATCTTATAGGATTATTGCTTTGAAATATATAAAATAATTCTAAATTTTTACTCTATCTTCTATTGCTCTTGATAGGGATACTGTATCTATACTATCTAACTCAACTCCAGTTGGAACCCCTTGGGCAATTTTGGTAAATAGAATATCAAGCCCCTCAAGACGATTTTCTATATATAAAATCATGGTATCTGTTGCAATTCCAGGAGGAAAGGCAAATATAATCTCTTGAACTCCTTTTACAATACTCCTTAGATGGGATTCATCAAGATCATCAACAGAGGTTACTATATAATACAATCCATCATAATATCCTGCATCTTCTATACTAAATATATCTCTTGCACTTTGAACTATACACAATTTTGTATGATCTCTTTGAGGATCACTGCATATTCCACACAATTCATCTTCACTAATGTTATGACATCTACTGCATCTTCTAAGTGTTGTTACTGCATCTTCTATTGCATGAGATAGCTTCATACCACTAAATGAATCATTAATTACCATATGATATGCTAGTCTCATAGCACTTTTTTTGCCAATTGTTGGTAAAGCGCTAAGAGCTTCTACCAGATTTTCAAACTTTTCTACCCTATGACTCTTCATAATCAACCACTTTTGAATATAGAGCTGTTGATTTTATAAATTCAATTACTTTTAAATGTTCAGGATCTATAGCATAGGCATTTAATCCCTCTTTGTCATCAAAAGTAGCTCTTAATGCCAAATCCATAGCTCTTTCCTCATCTGCAAAGTTTATACCGCACTCCATTGAACGCAAAGATGGAACTTTACCCATTAATCCATCTATTAACTCTTTTGCTTTTTTAATATTTTGTTCTTTATTCTCATCTTTGAAAGCAATCATTACAATATGAACTATCATAATTGTATATCCTTTTTTGGGTGTAATTATACCTCATTCAAATCTCTGTTTACAAATTTGTTATATTAGAGTAAAATACTCCGAATTAACTATAAAGGCTATAAAAGGTTTTGCAATATGTTATTATCAAGAGCAAGTGAGTATGCACTACTCTCATTGGATAAGTTAAGAAAATCGGACAGACCATTGGGTTCAGAATATTTGGCAAATGAGTTATGTATTCCAAAGAGTTTTTTAGCAAAAATTCTTCAGAATTTAGCAAGACAAAATATCTTGACATCGCATCGTGGAGCTCAGGGAGGTTTTAGTATAAGTAGTGATATAGATAAAATATCTGTATATGATATTGTAATGAATACAGAGATAGTTGTCCCCATGGCAGTATAGGTACATGTTCAATATCTCCATTTTTAGCAAATTTTCAAAATGAAATTGATAATTTTCTAAAGGATTTGACGCTGGATAAACTCTTTGACAGTGATTATAACAATAAGATTAAAATATAGAGGATTTTAATATATGCACAAATTTTATCACCTTTCACATATAGATTTGGATGGGTATGGATGTCAATATCTTACTACAAAGAGTTTTGATAATATATCTTGTTACAATGCAAACTATGGACCTGAAGTTACAGCAAGACTTGAGGAGATACTTCAAGATATAAATAGTGAAAAAGAGTTATATCAAGAAGCAACAATTCTTATAACTGATTTAAATCTCACAACAAAAGAGGCAAACTGGTTGCAGTCAAAAGCTGATGAATTAGGTGCTAATATAGTACTGTTAGATCACCACGGAACAGGAGAGAGTACATCAAACAGATTTGATTGGTACTATCTGGATATTCAGAGGTGTGCAACCAAAATCACATATGACTGGCTAAAAGAGAATTATGGTTTTGATACCCAAAACAGATATGCAAAGATTGTAGATGCTATAAATGCTATTGATATATGGGTAGAAGATAGTATCTACTTTGAGTTTGGAAAAGTTATGATAGGTATGATTAGCGGAGCAAGAGAGTTAAATAGAGTACTTTTTCCAAATGATGATAGAGAGTATAAGTTTGTACTTATTGATACAGCAAGAGAGGTTTTAGATAGATATGATCTAAAAGATGCTCCAATAGCACTTGATGATAAACTTCACTTTACAAAAAAAGAGTTTTTCAAAAGAGCAGACAATGATACCAAAGATAATCTGGTAGCAAAATATGTATCTCACCTGCTTACAGAGCAAAAGAGTGATATGACTATAACTTACAAAGGCTATAAGGGTATTTTGGGTTACAATGTAGGCAATACATCACTAATTGGTAATGCATTTTTAAGACAAAATCCAGATTATGATTTCTATATGGATGTAAGTTCAAGAGGAACATTCAGTCTAAGAAGTAACAACAAGGTAGATGTATCACAAATAGCAGGTGAGATTGGAAATGGTGGAGGACACCCAAATGCTAGTGGAGGCAAGATAGAAAACTATAAAGACTCTTTTGTTTACAGAGATTTAAAAGATATGGTTCAAAACTATCTTGATGAAAAGAGCAAAAATAGTACTACTTAAAAGAGTCTTTTATAA
>JAMOSA010000339.1 GCA_027063325.1 Campylobacteraceae bacterium | reverse complement strand
TACTGTTATCTACCTTTTTATCACTAAAATGTTCTATAAACCTAAACAGTGTTGTCTCATTGGCATCAAAGAGTAACTCTTCACATATCTTTATATCTTCTGGTTGCATCTTGCTAAGAGGTACAATATGCTTGACATTGATAATAACACTACTCATTCCAGCCTCTACACAGTGGTGCAAAAATACAGAGTTTAAAAATACTCTAGCATCTTTGTGCAAACCAAATGAGATATTACTAAGCCCCAAAGTTGTACCAACATTTGGATATATCCTGTGAAGCTCCCTAATAGCTTCTAGTGTCTGAATAGCAGCATCTCTATACTCTTCATCACCAGAGCCTACTGTAAATGTAAGTACATCAAATATTAAGTTAGATGGATCTATATCATGTACTTTGGTAGCAAGTTCATACATCCTTTTTGCTACTTCTATCTTGCGTTCTTTAGTCTTTGCCATACCCTTTTCATCTATGGTTAGACAAACCAAAGCTGTTCCATACTTCTTTGCCAATTTACATACACTATGGAATTTCTCTTCTCCATCTTCAAGATTTGCAGAGTTTATAATCGGTTTTCCGCCAATAGCCTGAAGTCCCCACTCCATTGTTTTTATATTGGTAGCATCTGGCATCAGAGGTATAGATACATTTTGATTATATAGACTAATTACCTCTTTCATATCCTCTGCACCATCTCTACCTGCAAACTCCACATTCACATCCAAAGCATGAGCTCCAGCTCTAACTTGCTCTTGGGCTACATTCAAGGTACCTTCATAATCTTCTGCAAGTATCAACTCTCTAAAGGCTTTTGAGCCTGTGGCATTGCTTCTTTCTCCTATCAATAAAGGGGCTGGATTTTGAAACAACTCTACACTGTTAAACAAAGATGCAATTGATGGTGGTTTTGAACCAGTAGGAGTTTTTGGTACTCTGCCTTCTAAACTCTTTTTTAGTGCCATAATATGCTGTGGAGTTGTACCACAACAACCACCCAAAAAGCTAACACCATCAAACTCACAAAACTCAAGCTCTTTTTTGGCAAACTCATCTGGTCCCATTGGATAGTATGTATATCCACCTCTATTTTGTGGTAAACCTGCATTTGAGTGTACTGAGATGGGAAATTTACACTCTTTTGACAAAGTCATAAGGTGCTTTTTTACTTGATCTGGTCCTGTTCCACAGTTAAATCCCAAAGATAATATATCAAATGGTTCCAGTATTGTAACAATGGTTGAAGCATCAGTTCCTATTAGCATAGTACCACTAAGCTCAATTGTAACAGATACCATAACAGGCAAATTGGTACCACAAATTCTGTTTGCCTCTTGAGTAGCATGAATTGCAGCTTTAATTTGCAAAGGATCTTGGCAAGTCTCTAGCAAAAATATATCACATCCACCATCAATCAAACCTCTACAAGTTTCCAAATACCCCTCATACATACTTTGATAATCTATATGCTTTAGTGAAGGTAGTTTGGTACCAGGTCCTATTGAACCAAGTACATATCTAGGCTGAGAAGGGGTTGAATACTCCATGGTAATATCTTTTACAAGTTTGGCACCCTTTTTGGATAATTCATAAGCTCTATGCCCCAATCCATACTCATCAAGTACCCAATTCATTGCACCAAAAGTATTGGTCTTTATCATATCAGCACCAGCCATTGCATAGCGTTTATGAATTTGGCGTATAATATCTGGTGCTGTTGCATTGAGCAACTCATTACACCCCTCTTGGGAATTACCATTTTCATCAAGCCATGCACTAGAGGGTACTTTGATATCTTGTATCTGAGTACCCATAGCACCATCAATTACTATAAATCTGTTTTTGATAATCTCTTGAATCTCTTCTTTTATGCTCACTCAAAACCCTTTGGATATTACTACTTGGGATTATACAACTTTTATATAATCATCTCAAGCAAAGAGATATATTCACTTGGTACTTCAAATCTTTTGTCTTTTACATATTGCAGTGCCAATCTGTTTAGCCACTCTCTTGAAGTCTTTATATGATGAATCTTTATATAACTCTTTTTGCCATCTTTTATAACTTCATACTTGTCTATACTGATTACAAGAGGCTCTTTTTCTCCTGCTAAGAGTACCTCCAAATCTATAGATTTATCGTTTGAATTTAGATTAAACTTCAACATCTCTCCATACTCCTTGAATTTTTTGTTTACTACTACTTTTATAGTGTGTGAGAGTATTGTATCTTTGTTACTTACTATTTTGTCTTTGAATTTTCCAAACATAATATTTACCCTTTTAGTATTTTTTGGTTTTTATATATTCTTTGTATCTCTCTATCTCTTGTGATATACTATTCATAAAAAACTCTATTACAAACATATCATCAACAAATCCAGTTATTGGAATAAAATCAGGAATTGTATCTATAGGAGTTACTACATAAGCAAGAACTCCAGCTATTGTAAAATATACTCTTTTATCTATTTTGAAATTTTTATCTATTATCATATTGTATAAAAGCGTAAAATCATCATACCATTTGGCATTTTTGTAGTTGCTAATAAATCTCTTTGCCTTTTCTGCTTTGAAACTTTTTGCTAAACTTTTGGCTTTGGCTATGGCTCTATTCTTATCAAAACTACTCATAAAATACCCTCCATAATTTGAATATAATAAAAATTGTATTGCAACTACTGGACAAATCCAGACAATTAAGAGTTTTGTTTATCTGTTTGGAGAGAGAATAGATAACTATTACATAAGTAATAACATAAAGAATAAGAAATTATTTCTAATATTTAATTTATATAAAACTAAGGTTACATTTCTAAATACTACTTATTTTTATCCTTTTTTATATACCTCTTTAACTCATCTAAATATTAAGCTCTTTTGATACACTCTTTATTGATAGATTAAACCTCTCTACTATTAGTTTGGCACTATCTAACATACCCTCAAATTTAGCCTTTTGAATGCCACTTTCATACCCTATCTCATAACTTGGCAAATCTTCATCTTAAGTCTCTATTGGTTTATAGAGTCCACATAAAACTAAAGGCTTAAAATCAAAAGCTATCTGACTAAAAATAAAAGACTTATGCTTTTTTAATTCAATCTAAACTATCCACCTTACCAGCAACTTCAGCACCAAAGCCTAAGCCTTTTGGTACATTTTTTTCAACTCCAAGTACTACTGTACCAGTTGGTCCACTGTCAATATGCTTTGAGTTACTACTGCTTTGAGTTTCATAATACAATCCTACACCACCCCAAATCTTTGCAGGAGGTGGCGGATTTGTAGGCTTACTGCACCCTGACAACAGTAACAATACTACTAATAATATTATATTTTTCATTTTGCTATTAGAGATTTATCCATCTCTTTTGGTTTTTCCAGTCCCATAAGCTCCAGTACTGTGGGAGCCAAATTATTTAAGCCACCATGCTCTATAAGCTTATCTACATTGGGAGCTTTTACAAATGCCCATACATCACCTACTGTATGATTTGTAAGAATATGCCCATTGCTATCTACCATCTCTTCACAATTTCCATGATCTGATGTAAGTATTACATTGTAATTGAATTCATCAGATTTATCAAATATTCTACCCAATTGTTGATCAACAGCTTCTACAGCTTTAATAGCTGCTTCAAAATTACCTGTATGTCCTACCATATCACCATTGGCAAAATTGACTACTATAAAATCATACCCCTCTTCCATAGCTTTAAGTACAGCATCACCAACTTCAGGAGCACTCATTTGAGGTTGCATATCATATGTCTTTACCTGTGGACTTGGTATTAATACCCTGCTCTCACCCTCAACTGGTTCTTCTACTCCACCATTAAAAAAGAATGTAACGTGAGCATACTTTTCTGTCTCGGCTGTATGAAGCTGAGTCAATCCAGCTTTGCTAATTACCTCTGCTAGAGTATTTTTGGGTGCCTCTTTTGGAAAAAGAACAGGATATTCAAAAGAGGCATCATATTGAGTCATAGTTACAATATTTAACTTCAAAGGTTTTCTCTCAAACTTGTCAAAATTCTCTTCACCCAATGCTGTAGTTATCTCTCTAACTCTATCAGATCTAAAATTTGCTACTATTACACCATCATTGGAATTCATTCCATCATAGTAACTCATAGCAACAGGATTTATAAATTCATCTGTAATTCCATCTTTGTAACTTTGCTCTATATACTCAAT
>JAMOSA010000338.1 GCA_027063325.1 Campylobacteraceae bacterium | reverse complement strand
GTGTATTTTGGTAAATGAGGGTGCAAATATGCCAACAACTCCAGAGGCTATAAGTTATTTAAGGCGAAATGGAGTCTATTTTGGACCAGCCAAAGCTGCAAATGCTGGAGGGGTTGCTGTATCCCAACTTGAAATGGCACAAAATGCAAGTATGCAAAAGTGGACATTTGCCGAAGTTGATACAAAACTTTATGACATTACAAAAGAGATTTTTAATACTGCATATAATACTTCTGAAGAGTTTGGAAGTGAGGGTGATTTGTTGTTGGGGGCAAATATAGCAGGATTTAGAAAAGTAGCAGATGCTATGATAGATCAAGGTGCTGTATAGTAAAAAGAGAGCGTAATATATACTTTACGCTCTGGTTAGTTTACTATACATTGTGTTATAATCAATGTTCTTAGTTGATTTTGGGCTATATAAGTAGCATATATGCTGTTTATACAGCCCAAAGCATATAAAAAATTATAAGCTGAGGACTCTAGTTTGAAAGAATTGTTAAGAAGGTTAAAGTAATGACATTTAAAGATTTTGATTTTCATCCCGATATTGAAAAAGGGATTAAAATAGCTGGTTTCAAAGAACCAAGCCCAATACAAAAAGAGGCAATCCCTATTATTCAAGATGGTTTGGATTTGGTTGGTCAAGCTCATACTGGTACTGGTAAAACTGCTGCATTTGGACTTCCTATACTAGATAAGATTGCAAAAGGTGAGATAGATAGAGCCTTGGTAATTACACCAACAAGAGAGTTAGCAACTCAAGTTAGTGATGAGTTGTACCATTTAGGTAGATTTGCAGGTATTAGAACTTTGGCAGTTTATGGTGGTGTTGGATATGGCAGACAGATAGCATTAGTTCACAAAGGAGTACATATTGTAGTAGCAACACCAGGAAGACTCAGAGATTTGTACAAAAAGGGTAAAATTGATGTATTTAATCCTGAAATTGTAGTACTTGATGAAGCTGATGAGATGCTTGATATGGGATTTTTAGATGATGTTAGAGAGATATTTGAGTATATTCCTCAAAATCGCCAAACACTCCTGTTTTCTGCAACTATGCCAGAACCTATAAAAGAGTTGGCAGATACCTTGCTTTATAATCCGGAATATATATCTGTAGTAGGTGAAGATACTGTAAAAAATGTAGATATTGAACAAAAGTTTTATGTAATCAATGAGAACCAAAGAGATGAAGCAGTAGTAAGATTACTTGAGAGTGAAAATTACGACAAAGCTTTAATCTTTTGCAGAATGAAAAGAGAGGTTGACAGACTCAGTGATTACCTAAATGCACTTGGATTTAATGTAGCAGGATTACATGGAGATATAGAACAGACAGATAGAGATGCAATTGTCAAGGCTTACCGCAGGGGTGAAACACGCATACTAATAGCTACAGATGTAGCAGCCAGAGGACTTGATATAAAAAATGTAACACATGTAATCAATTATCATATACCATTTGATCCACAAAGCTATGTACACCGTATAGGTAGAACAGGCAGAGCTGGTAAACAAGGTAGAGCTATTACACTAGTATCTACAGAAGAGTTTAGAGAGCTTCAAAGAATCCGCAAGGAGGTTGGAGCCAATATGCAACTATCTACTATCAAAGTAGAGCATAGCTTGGGAGATGATGATATAAATATACTTGCCCAAAGATTAGATGAGACTGCAATTCATCCACAAATTGACAAGGTATTGAGTATATTGTCTGATATGGAACAGGCTACTTTTATAAAAAAGGCTCTCTCTTATATACTTGAGAGAGAAGTATTTAGTGATAATAAGATAGGTTATGATGAAAATGAGTTAGAGAGTATGTTAAACTCTTATGAAAAAGAGCAAAAAGTTTCTAAAAAACGCAGAAAAAGAAGGTAACTGAGATGGAAGTTCATTTGGTATCTGAAGCCCTTAAATTTATGATACTTGGTATGGGTGTAGTATTTTTGTTTTTGTATCTACTTGTACAGCTTATGAAGTTACAAGCTTATATTATAAACAGATATTTTGAAAATAAAAATAGTATAGCATCTGTTATAAAACCAAAAAGAGATAAAGATGATTTGGATCCTCAAACAGTAGCTGCCATTATGGGAGCTATTATGGAGTATAAAAAATCAAAAAGCAGGGGATAGATATGGCAAAGAGATATATAGATGTAATGGATACAACTTTCCGTGACGGATTTCAATCTGTATTTGGCGGAAGAGTTTTGATGGAGGATTTTTTTCCAGCAGTTGAATCAGCAGTAAAAGCCGGTATTAAGCATTTTGAGTTTGGAGGTGGTGCCAGATTCCAAAGTCTATATTTCTATCTCCAAGAAGATGCTTTTGAGATGATGGATAGATTTAGAGAGATTACCGGTAAAGATGCCAATTTGCAGATACTTGCAAGAGGTATTAATACTGTAATGCTTGATACTGGAAGCAGAGAACTTATAGATCTATTTGCCAAACTCTTTGCAAAGCATGGTACTACAACAGTCAGAAATTTTGATGCTTTAAATGATGTAAGAAATTTAACTTACAGTGGAAGTTGTATCAAAAAGTATGGAATGAACCATGAAGTGGTTATTACTATGATGGATTTGCCTCCTGGATGCAAAGGGGCTCATGATGTAGAATTTTATGAAAAGGTTCTTAGAGATATTTTAGATAGTGATATAGAGTTTGACAGTGTAGCCTTTAAAGATGCCAGTGGAACATCAAGCCCCAAAAAAGTCTATGAGACTATACTGATGGCAAGAAAGCTCCTTGGGGTAAATACACATATTAGATTACATACCCATGAGACTGCAGGAGTGAGTGTAGCTTGTTATTTGGCTGCTCTTGAGGCTGGAGTTGATGGTATAGACCTTGCTGCTGCTCCTGTTAGTGGTGGAACATCTCAGCCAGATATTCTTACACTCTTACATGCTACAAAGGGTACAGGATTTGACCTTGGTGGACTTGAGTTGAATAAAATTAGAAAGTATGAAGATGATTTGAAAAAGTGCTTAGATAGTTACTTGTTGCCACCTGAAGCTACACAGGTAAACCCTTTGATACCATTTGCTCCTATGCCAGGAGGTGCATTGACAGCAAATACTCAAATGATGAGAGATAATCATAATCTGGATAAGTTTGATGAGGTATTAAATGCAATGACAGAGGTTGTTGAAAGGGGTGGATATGGTACCTCTGTAACTCCTGTTAGTCAATTTTACTGGCAACAAGCATATGCAAATGTAATGTTTGGCAAGTGGAAGCAAATATCTCCAGGATATGGCAAAATGGTACTTGGATACTTTGGGCGTACACCGGTTGAACCAGATAAAGAGATTGTAGAACTGGCTTCTATGAAATTAAATCTTGAACCAACTACACAAAATCCTATAGATATAGCAGACAAAGATGAAAAAAAATCTATTGCATACTGGCAAAAGATACTGCAACAAGAGGGGATTGAGACAACAGATGAGAATATCTTTATAGCAGCTTCATGTGACAAAAAAGGTATCGCATTTTTAAAGGGTGAATCACCTATGATGGTACGCAAAAAGGGTAGTTCAACAGATAGTAAGGAGGATATGGATATGGCAGGAAGTTATACAGTAGTAGTTGATGGTAAAAAGTATAGTGTTCAAGTATCAGAAGGTGATGTAGATATCAAAATAGAACCCAAAGATACCCCACTAATACAAAAATCTACACCAAAAAGCATAAAAGAGCCTGTAGTAACAAGCAAAGGTATTATAGAAGTAAGAGCTCAAACTCCAGGAGCTGTTTGGAAAGTTCTAAAAAATATAGGTGACAGTGTAGATGAGGGTGAAGCTATAATGGTACTTGAGGCTATGAAGATGGAGATAGAAGTAGCAGCTCCAATGCAGGGTAAAATAACCTCTATTGAAGTAGAACAGGGAGCAAAGGTAGATGATGGACAGCTTCTTGCAACAATGGAGTAAAATATTATGAAAAGAGTTTTTATACTGTTTGGTTTTATGGTATTGTTTGTCTGTGCCATATGGGCTACTACTCCAAATAGTAATGGGGTATCAACTACGGTAAATACACAAAACAGTTTGGCAAGTGATATCCATATACCAAAACCACTCACAACTTTGCTTAGTGATTTTTTCAAGACTACAGGATTATATGCTATTTTAAATCCAAAAGATGGTGTAAAAAATGGTGAAGGGGAGGATATAACCAAGTTTGCCCAGAGTTG
>JAMOSA010000337.1 GCA_027063325.1 Campylobacteraceae bacterium | reverse complement strand
ATTAAGAGGTAGAAAGCTTTTGATATCCGGAGATCCAACTCATCTGCAGTTTTTATCATATGATGATGCAATATCATTACTCTCAGAGTACTTTAATGTAGAAGAGATAGTTATTCTAAAAGGTGGTAAAAAGGCAGAGCGTTATCCAAGACTCTTTGCACGAAATATTGCTTTTAGATGCAGTTTAAACAATAAAGAGTAATATCTTCCACTATATAGATGTAATTTGTTATTTGCTCAAAGCTTGTAGGTTATATAATGTTATTTTTAAATAAAACTTCAGCTATAATCTCAAATGATTTTGACAATATTAATCAATATCTATTAAAATACCATTAACCTTTTATTATATTGCGATTTACTTTTGCTATAATTGCATAAAGCTTTTTCCATGGAGAGAACTATGTACAAACGATTTTTAATGATAGCAGTAGCTACAACTATGCCTATATTTGCTGGACTGCACAATTTGAGTCTCTCAAAAGCACTAAGAATGCTTGATGAGAAGAACCTTGAGATAAAAATATCTCAATATGATGAGACTATGAAGAAGTATGATGAACTTAGTGTTGAGGGGATGAATTACGGTAAAATTGATCTTACAGTTCAAGCACTTAGATCAAATGATGCTGGTAATGTATTTGGATTCAAACTCCAAAGTCGTGAGGCTACATTTAGAGATTTTGGTTTTAGAGATTTCTTGGGTGGAGTTGGAATGGCTATGCAGATGTCTCAGGGTAATTTTGGAACATTTGGACAACTTTTATCAAATCCTGCACTTCAAAATAGACTTCTTGATACAGCACCAGATGATCTAAACTATCCAGATGCTAGAAGTCATTTTCTTACAAAAGTTACATTTCAAATTCCACTCTATACTGGTGGTAAATTGACTGAGTATAAAAAGATCACAAATCAGCTTTATGAGATGAGTAAGCTTGATACAAGAAAGCTTAGAAATGAAAAGATCTTTCAAGTTAAAAAAGCGTTTAATGATATAACTTTGGTACAAAATTATATATCAAATCTTCGAAAAATTCGTAGAAATATAGTTCATCTAAAAAAAATTATAGTAGAGATGAAAAAAGAGGGATATACAAAAAGAACAGATGTACTAGAAGTTAAAGCCAGACTTGCAAAAGTTGATAGTATGTTAAATCAAGCTAGATTAAATAGAGAGTTGGCATATCAATTTCTATCATTTTTGTTAAATACAGAAGTAAGCAGTATAAGACCTGTAAATCTGCTTATCAAAAGACCAAGAGTTTCAAAAGCTGATATTGAGAGAATGAGTCTTGATATTCAAAAGGCAAAAATGGGTCTTAGAGTCAGTGAGATGGCAATCAAAACAGAAAAAGCAAACTTTTTGCCAATGGCTGGTGCATTTGCAGAGTATGGCAGTGCGGACAATAAACTTTGGAATGATTTTTCCAAAAAGGATTTTTATACTGTAGGTGTACAGGTCAAGTGGAATCTATTTAATGGTGGAAGTGACAAAGCCAAGCTTGAAAAAGCAAGGGTGAGAATGATGAAAGTAGCCCAGCAAGTAGAACTTGCCAAAAAGGGTATCGCACTCAAAGTCAAAAGGCTTCAGACTGAAATTAAGAGTTTAGAGTATGATGTAAAAAGTCAAAAGACTCAATTAAAACTTGCCAGGGAAGTATATAGAACTTATGAAGAGAAGTACAAAATTGGTTTGGCTTCAATTACTGATGTGCTTATCAAACAAGCAATTGAGCTTGAAGCACTATTAAAATACCTAAAAGTGGCTAGTGATAGAAATGATAAAATATTTGAGTTGCAAAGTATTTTAGATATGGGAGGAAAAGTATGAAAAGATTGATTATAGGTACACTCTTGGCGGGTGCTTTGTCATTTGCCAATGTATTAGAGCTTAGTGGAACAGTTATTTCAGATAACCAAAAGATGATTACAAGTCGTTTTATGGGATTTGTAAAGAATATGAAAGTTAGTGAAGGTGATATGGTCAAAAAGGGTCAAGAGCTTTATGAGATTGACTCCAAAGAGATTGAAGCTGCTGTAAAACAGGTTGATTTAGCAATTTCACAGGCTAGACTTGCATTGCAAATGAATGAGAATCAGTTAAATAATGTATTGTTGAACTTGGCAAGAAACAAAAGATTGTATGACAAGGGAATGATTTCAAAGTTTGAACTTGAAAATTTGGAGCTTGCGGCAAAAAATCTAAAGGATATGGTAAAGATTGCAGAAAAGCAAGTAGCCCAAGCTGAAGCCCAAAAAGAGTCTGTTTTAAATCAATACAAATATCTCAAAATTAAAGCTCAAAATGATGGTGTTGTAGTAGCAAAAAAGCTAAATGAGGGTGATATGCAAATCCCTGGTATGCCAGCACTTGTTATTACAGATTTGAATGATTTAAAGATTCTTACTGAAATTAGTGAGAGTAATCTAAAGTATATCAGGCTTGGCAAAAAAGTAGATATTGAAATCCCTTCAGTAGGATTTAAAACAGTTGGTAAAATAGATGCAATAATTCCAGCTTCAAACCCAATGACACACAAGTTTAAAATCAAAATCAGTTTTAACAAAGGTGATGCATTTATATTCCCTGGAATGTATGCAAAAATCAAAATTGATGAGCAGGGTGTGAAAAAATGAAAATAGACTACAAACCAAAAGATATAGCAGGAAAGTTGGCGTTAGGGTTTTTGAAAAACCCTTTGACATCGGTACTTGGTATATCTCTACTGCTTTTGGGTTTTATATCTTTGCAGGTTATGCCAAGAGAAGAGGATCCACAAATTGCAATCTCAGGTGGTGCAGTAATTGCCCCAATGCCAGGAGCTTCAGCAAAAGAGATAGAAAATGTCATAGTTAATCCTCTTGAGAGAAAGATGAGAGAGATTAAAGGGGTTGATCATATATATGGTATAGCTATGGATAATGTAGGAATTGTAAATGTTGTATATAAGATTGGTGAAAGAAGAGAAGATGCCAACTTGAAGATGTATGATAAAGTTATGCAAAATATGGATATGCTTCCAAAAGGAGTAATGCAACCTCTTGTAAAGCCTTTTGATATAGATATTGATATTCCAATACTTACTTTTGCTTTCTATCCTCTAAAAGGTCAAAAAGCAGATTATGAGAAGCTATTTCCAATAGTAAGACACTTGCAGCATAGAATTAATGCAATTGAAAATGTTGCAAAGACTACATTAGTTGGTGCTCATAAACCTCAATTTAATGTAGAGGTGGATTTAAACAAGCTTACAGCCTACAATCTCTCTATGGGTCAAATTATGAAAGCTATACAATCAATTGCTGTTGATGTACCAGATGTCAAGGGTAGAACAAAGACAAATAAACTGCTTATTTTTGGTGTCAAAAATGCTATTGAGAGTGTAGATGATGTAAAGAGTGTAATAGTGGCTCAATATATGGGTTCACCAATATATCTAAGAGATGTAGCAAAGGTAGAAAGAGGTATAGATTTTCAAAATTTCAAAACTGCTTATATAGGATTTAAAGACAAAGAGGGTGGTAAACTCTCTCCAATTAAAGAGCAG
>JAMOSA010000336.1 GCA_027063325.1 Campylobacteraceae bacterium | reverse complement strand
ATAAATTCTTTGGTCCAGGGGCAAGTGGAGCATACAAAGCTACAAGTGATAGTAGTAATCCAAAACTAGACATACCAGATAGTGCATTTAGTGAAGATAGTTTTGTAAGAGTATTTGGCAAACCAGAATCTCACAAAGGTAGAAGAATGGCAGTGGCTTTGAGTTTGGGAAGTGATATAGAAGATGCCAAAGAGAAAGCTCTTGAAATTGTTAATAGTATAAAAGATTATTGATAGTTAGTAAAGTGTTATTGTATATATTGATATAATTGCACCACTAACAAGAGAGGAAAATTAATGTTTGGATTTTTGAAAAAGGCTTTTAGGAAGACAAATCAAGCCATCAAAGAGGTTTTACCAGAGAAGAAAAAAACTATAAGCAAAGATGAGTTTGAAGAGATTTTACTTGAAGCTGATGTAAATTATGAGCTTGTTGAAAAACTCTTAGAGCAGATGAGTGAACCTATAAACAGGGTTCAAGCATACAATACTCTAATTAGTATATTTCAATATGAAGCCAAATGGATAGATCCAAATGACTATCCAATATTTGTAGAGATGATTATAGGTGTAAATGGTGCCGGAAAGACTACAACTATAGCAAAACTGGCAAACTTATACAAAAAAGAGGGTTACTCTGTAATGCTTGGAGCTGGTGATACATTTAGAGCAGCGGCAATTGAGCAACTTAGCAGATGGGCAGATAGATTGGATGTGCCTATAGTATCTACCAGACAAGGTCATGACCCCTCAGCTGTAGTATATGATACTATACTCTCTGCAAAATCAAAGCATATAGATAGAGTCATAATAGATACAGCCGGAAGATTACATACTCAGAATAATTTGGCTCAAGAGCTTAAAAAGATGGTAAGGGTGGCACAAAAGGCTATGCCAGAAGCTCCTCACAGAAAGCTTTTGATACTAGATGGTACACAAGGTAGCTCTACAATAAATCAGGCAAAGAAGTTTAATGAGTTTGTAGGAATAGATGGAGTTATTGTAACCAAACTAGATGGTACAGCCAAAGGTGGTTCTATTATGAGTATAGCATATGAACTAAAGATGCCAGTTTATTATATAGGAACCGGAGAGACTCCAGATGATTTGATACCATTTAGAGCAGATGAGTATATAAATACCATCTTAGATGAGATTTTCAAAAAATAATACTAATCTTGAAGTATAATGATACAAATACAAAAATTAGGAGAATATATGGCAATAGATACTATTTCTTCAACAGAAGAGTTTAAAAGTTTTGTAGCTCAGGTGGAGCAGATGGAGGGTTATAAAAAACCAATAGCATTTGGTATTGCTCGTATAGATAGAGGTCAAAAGAATGCAGACAAGGTACTACAGGCAAACTATGCAGTAGTAAACTGGAATGAAAACTTTGGATCAGGTGCAGTATTTATCAAAGCACTGCTTGAGGCTGGAAAAAAGATAGATTTTCAAAGTAGTGAGTATGTAACAACTATAAATGATGAATTTGTAACCAATGCAATGAATGCATTTGCACCATATATATCCGAAGCAGTAGGTGATGCACACAAAAATGTACAAGTTATTAAAACATTGGCAGAGATAGAGGATATTGGCAAGGATTTTCGTATTACAATACTGTTTGAAGATGATAATCCAAAGAGTGTAGAGTCTGTATATCTAAAGCTGTATGCACTATCTTTAGGTAAAGCACCACTTCGAGGAGTAAATTTAAATGGTGCATTTGGAATACTTAGTAATGTAGCATGGGTTGGAAATAAGCCTTATGAGTTGGAGTATCTTAGAGAAAATGAGATAGAGATGAAACTCAAAGGAACTTTCCCAAATATTGACAGTGTAGATAAATTCCCTAGATATTTACAGCATATAATTCCAGCTGATAATACCAGAATACTTGATAGTTCAAAAGTCAGAATGGGAGCTCAACTTGCTGCTGGTACTACTGTAATGCCAGGAGCCAGTTATATCAACTTTAATGCAGGGACATTGGGACCTGTTATGGTAGAGGGTCGTATAAGCTCTTCGGCTATTGTTGGAAGTGGCAGTGATGTAGGTGGTGGTGCCAGTATCTTGGGAGTTCTATCCGGTACAGACGGCAATCCTATAAGTATAGGTGAAAATACACTTCTTGGTGCAAACTCTGTAACTGGTATTCCACTTGGTGATGGGTGTATTGTAGATGCTGGTATTGCAGTACTTGCTGGAACAAAAATCAAAATAACTCCTACCCAAAGAGCAAAAATTGCAGCAGCCAATCCAGAGGCAAATTTGGAAGATAAAGAGATATTCAAAGGAGCTGAGTTACAAGGGCTTAATGGTATCCACTATAGAATCGATTCAACAACCGGTGAAATGATAGCTTTAAGAAGTCTTAGAGAAGTAAAACTAAATGAAGATTTACACTAAAATATAGTGGCAACTCTTTGTTGTCACTACTGAAACAAACTGGAGACAATATGCCCCAACACAGCATAGAAAAGAGAGTTTTTTTACTACAAATGCTAAAAAAGCCAAAAGATGAGAGTATAAAAGATACTATTTTGACTCTGGCTGATACTGGTATGTTTACCCCAAAAGAGGGTAAAAAGATCAAAAAAGAGTTGGAAAGAGATGAATATATAAAAAATGGAGAACTTACACTAAAGGGTATCGCAGAAGCAAAAAAAGCCGAAGAGGAGTTTAAGTTATGAGAATAGACAAGTGGCTGAGTGCTGTAAATGTAGTAAAAAGAAGAACTATAGCCCAAGATATGGTAAAGAGTGGTGTTGTATATATCAATGGTACTTTGGCCAAACCCTCAAAAGCTGTAAAGATAGGTGATAGGGTGCGTATAGAGTATCTAAAGAGTGCAAAAGAGTTTGAAGTATTGGCAATTCCTACCACAAAAACTATACCAAAGAGTAAAAAAGATGAATATGTAAAAGAGTTATAAAGTATATATTATAAAATGTTTTAGATATTAACAGGAGCAAAATTATGAGTACAAAAGAGCAGTTTGAGAGACTTTTTGAAAACAAGTTGTCAACCAAAGAGGCAAGAGAGTTTTTAATAGATCTGTATAATAGGGGTGAGAGTGCAGATGATATAGCCTCAGCAGTAGAAGTAATGAGAGAACACTCAATTAAACTACCAATTGATAGTAACTTGCAAGAAAAAATAATAGATATAGTAGGAACAGGTGGAGATAAGAGTGGGAGTTTTAATATATCTACTACTGTATCTTTGCTACTGGCTTCTATGGGGATACCGGTAGCAAAACATGGCAATAGAAGTATTACCAGCAAATCAGGTTCAGCAGATGTACTGGATGCTTTGGGTGTAGAGTTGAATCTTACTCCCAACCAACAGGTACAGATGCTAAAAGATGTAAATTTTTGTTTTATTTTTGCTATCAATCACCATCCGGCAATGAAGCATATTATGCCTGTACGCAAATCCATAGATCATAGAACAATATTTAATATACTAGGTCCTCTTACCAATCCAGCAGGAGCCAAAAAGTATCTAATGGGAGTATTTTCACCCAATTTTATAGAAAAAATGGCACAATCTTTGCAAAAAGTCGGAGCCAAAAGGGCTTTTGTAGTAAGTAGTCGTGATGGTATGGATGAGATAAGTATATCAGATATTACAGAGTATGCCATGCTAGATGATAGTAATATAACTACAGGAGTACTAGATCCAAAAGAGTTGGGGTTTGAATTGTATCCAAAAAGTGAAATATTAGGTGGAGATGCCACAGAAAATGCAAAAATACTCAAGGGAATTTTTGATGGCTCTATTGGTGGAGCAAAAAGAGATATAGTACTGCTAAACTCAGCCTATGCACTACTTGCAGCAGGATTTGTAGATACTCCACAACAGGGTATAAACAGAGCAAGGGAGGCTTTAGAGAGTGGTAAAGCTGTAACTCATCTTCAAAAAATAGTAGAGTATTCAAAGTCACTGTGAAAAGATTGGAAATTTATGCTACATTAGATGAGATAGAGAGTGTAGCAAAAAAACTAAAAGATATTATTCCAAGTGATGCTGTTATATCACTCAAGGGTGATTTGGCCTCTGGTAAAACAACACTGGTATCAAGTATTGTAAAAAGCAGTGGAGATAGTGGTGCAGTATCTCCTACATTTGCAATACAGCATATATATTCAGATAGATACTATCACTATGATCTATACAGAGTTGATTTTGATACCATTGTATCACTGGGATTGATCGAAGAGTTT
>JAMOSA010000335.1 GCA_027063325.1 Campylobacteraceae bacterium | reverse complement strand
AGGCAAAAGCTTCACCAAGACAATTAAACTCCCAACCCATACTTTACGCTAAAATATATATATGCAAAAAGATATAACAACAAAAGAGATAATCCAAAGTATCACGAAAGATATAGCTAAATATATACTCCATATCAATATAGATGATAATATCAAATTCATAGATAAAGAGTTAAAAAGAGTAGAAAAAAGAGAAGCTGATATTGTAGCTAAATGTAAAATATCAAATATAGACACAATACTACATATAGAGATACAAAACAGTAATGATAACTCAATGGCTCTTAGAATGCTAAGATACTATACAGATATAAAAACAATACACCCAAATACCCCAATAAAACAGTACTTGATATATATAGGTAAAAACAGATTGAATATGCCAAAAGATATTAATGATGATATGATAAAGTATAGATATAATATAGTAGATATGCATAATATCAATTGCCAAGAGTTGCTAAAACTAGATAACCCAGAAGCTTTGGTACTGAGTATATTGTGTGACTTTCAAAATAGTGATGAGATAGAGATACTAAAATATATAATTCAAAGATTAAAAGAGTTGACCAAAGAGAATGAAAATAGCTTTGGTAAATATATGCTGATACTAGAGACTCTATCAACCAATAGAGACTTAAGAGATAAACTAAAGGAGGCAGAGAGTATGTTAAGAGATATAAGATATGAAGATTTGCCAAGTTATGAGATAGGGTATGAAAGTGGTATT
This sequence comes from Campylobacteraceae bacterium, assembly GCA_027063325.1. Lineage (GTDB taxonomy): Bacteria > Campylobacterota > Campylobacteria > Campylobacterales > Sulfurovaceae > Nitratifractor. The sequence goes on along the minus strand of JAMOSA010000335.1, from coordinate 22,271 downwards.
CAAAAAGGGATACAAAAAGGGATTAAAGAAGGGATACAAAAAGGGATACAAAAAGGGATACAAAAGGGTGAATTTAATGGAATACTCAAAAGTGCTAAACTAATGGTAGAGAGGTTTAATCTATCTATAGAGAGTGTATCAAAGGAGCTTAATATTCCATTGGATGAGTTAAAGAGGTATATAGAAAAAGATAAAAAGAGGTAGTATTTGGAAATGGGATTTCAATCCCATCTTGGTAAGTCTGAAGCCTCACTTCCTAATGTAGAGATATTTAAAAAAGGTTTTAAGCTCTTAGCCTGTGGCTTTGAGCATTGAATAATAAAATTATACCTGCATAACATCAAATATTAAACCTACTTATCTTGAATAAGATTATATAACTCTCTTATCTCCTGTGGCCACAACTCTTCGTCTATTGTTTCAAGTATCAAAGGTATATCATCAAGTCTTGGATCATTCATAATCAGTCTAAATGGTTCCCAACCCAATTCACCTTTACCCAAAGAGTGGTGTCTATCTACTCTTGAACCAAGAGGTACTTTAGAGTCATTTATATGCATACCACACAGATATTCAAATCCTACTATCTCATCAAACAAAGCTGTAGCCTCTTCATAACTCTTTTGGGTACGAAAATCATATCCTGCTGTAAATGTATGACAGGTATCTATACATACTCCAACTCTACTTTTATCCTCTACTCTATCTATCAAAAAAGCCAGATGTTCAAACTTGTATCCCAGATTTGTACCTTGACCAGCTGTATTTTCTATTACAAGTTTTACATTTGTATCTTTTGTAGCTTCTATTGCTATATTCATAGATTCTGCTATCACTTCCAAACAATCAATTTCAGCTTTGTGTAACTGCTCTTCATAATCTTTTGCTCTTTTTGGTATCTTTACCAGGTGACTACCTGGATGAAAATTTAGCTTATCAAGTCCTAATTGATGGCATCTAAACAGTTCATCTATGAAAGCATCTCTTGATTTTTGTAGCTTTTGGCTCTCTGGATGTCCTAAGTTTATGAGATAACTATCATGTGGTAGTACATGTTTGGGGTCTATATTTGCCTCTTTTAGATTTGCTTTAAATGCATCTATAGATTTTTGAGTTAATGGCTTGGCTACCCATTGTCTTTGATTTTTGGTAAAGAGTGCAAATGCCTTTGCACCTATCTTTAGAGCATTCAACGGAGCATTCTCCACCCCGCCAGATGCACTTACATGAGCTCCTACATACTTCATACTATCCTCATTTCGTAATTTTTATCAAAATATTATTGAAACTGTCTTTAAATATAACAGAGCTATTTATTACAGAGTACTCTATATCATATAAATCTGGCTCTTTGATAGTCTGCACAAAGCCTCCAATAACCTCTTTTTTATTTTTACCACCCATTATTTCATGACCTAATAGAATATCTTTTACTATATCAGGTGGATAGTTGGCACTTAGGTATCGTTTGTTAAATTCACTTTTGCTTGTACACATATTACCACTACATATTTTGCCATCTCTTATAGCTATCTGCATAGCAGCTTGACCAGATTCATATACTTCTAATTTAATATTTCCAGGCTCTTCATATAAAAAACCCTGATCTGCATATTTCATATAAGGAGTTTTCCATACAACAAATACTCCTGTTTGATGCTGTTGAGGTTTTGGTTTATCTATAAAGCTACAACCGCTAATTATTGTTATTATAGAGACAGCTACTATAGATAGTAGAGGTTTTTTCATTATTTTCTCCAAATTTTTAAAATTTAAGTATTTTTTAAGGATATACTTTATATAATTCTACTCACGAAGCGATAAGGTTTCAGAACAAAATGGCCCCTTCATCTAGCGGTTAGGATTCCAGGTTTTCATCCTGGCCACAGGAGTTCGAGTCTCCTAGGGGTCACCACTTTAACTTCCACGAAATTATAATCAAATATTACTTTTATAATCCTTTTTAAATATTATTATAGATTCTTTATATAAAGATTTATAGGCTTTGATATTAAATTTTAAATGATTCTATATGCTATAATACCCTACAATTTTTACTCCAAAGGTTTATTTATGCTTGTTGCTCCCAGTATTTTATCTGCTGATTTTGGTAATTTAAAATCAGAAATTGAAGCTATTTGTGAAGCTGGTTGTGATTTGGTTCATGTTGATGTGATGGATGGACATTTTGTACCAAATCTTACTATTGGTCCTGTTGTTGTAAAGCCTGTTGCCAATATAGCTACAAAACCTCTTGATATACATTTGATGGTAGAGGATAACAATTTTTTTGTAGATCTGTTTGCTCCACTAAAGCCAAAATATATCTCTTTTCATATAGAGTCAGAGAGACATCCAGATAGACTTATTAGTAAAATAGCATCACTTGGTATTGAACCTGCTATTGTACTCAATCCTCACACTCCACCACAAAGTATTGAATATTTGATAGAAAAATTGAGTATGGTATTACTAATGAGTGTAAATCCGGGATTTGGCGGACAAAAGTTTATACCATCAGTTGTAAAAAAAGCAAAAGTTTTAAAGGATATGATAGAGCAGATTAATCCAAATTGCTTAATTGAAGTAGATGGAGGAGTGAGTGATAAAAATATAAATTTACTCAAAGATGCTGGAGTTGATATAGTAGTAGCAGGTAGTTATGTCTTTGGTCACAAAGATGGCTACAAGAGTGCAATAGATTCACTAAAGTAAAAGTATGCGTGTAAAGATTTGTGGCATTACAAACTATGAAGATGCAATGGTAGCTATAGAGTATGGGGCTGATGCACTTGGATTTGTATTTTATGAGAAATCTCCTAGATATATATCACCAAAAGATGCCAGTGATATAATAAAAAAGCTTCCCCCTTTTGTAGAGAAAGTTGGATTGTTTGTAGAAGACTCAAAAGAGAATATTATGAAAATATCTTCTTTTTGTGGTATAACACTAGCACAACTCCATTGGGAAGTTACAAAAGAGTTTATAGACTCTTTGCCAATAGCCACTCTACCGGTTATTAGAGTAAAAGAGCCAAAAGATATAGAATTGTTTAATGATAGGTATAGATTGGTTGATGCTTTTGTCAAAGAGTATGGTGGTAGTGGCAAGAGACTCAATTTGGATTGGTTCAATGGTATAGATTGCTCCAAAATTATATTAGCTGGTGGTTTGAGTGCAGACAATTTGTGTGAACTTGATGGATTTGGATTTTATGGTGTAGATGTAAGTAGTGCAACTGAAGCTACAAAAGGCAAAAAAGACCCTAATAAAGTGAAAGCGTTTATTGATAATGCAAAATCTCTTCGATAGACTCACCCAGGCTTTTCGCAAAAACAGAGGTGAATTGAGTTATGAACAGTTTGATAATTTAACAAAAGAGTATAGTCCATTCAAAGAAGAAAGAGATACACTATATCTCTTACTCCAAAGCTTTGGTTATCCTATAGAGGAGTCTTTGATAGGATATAGACTAAGTACATACTTTACACCTTGGCAAGATGATAGATACTGTATTATAGATATAGAGACCAATGGCTCAAAACCGGGTTATTCACAAGTTATTGAGATAGGTGCAGTAATGTATCAAAGAGGTAAAATAGTAGATAAATTAGAGAGTTTTGTACAGTGTAGCTATCTGCCATACCATATATCAGAACTTACAGGTATTATGCCAGATGATTTAATAGGTGCTCCAGATAGAAAAGAGGCTTTGAGATCTCTTAGAGAATTTTTGGGTGATGCTATATTTGTAGCACATAATGCCAAGTTTGATTATACATTTTTGAACGCTTCATTTCAAAGGTTTGGTTTGGGTTCTATTGGTAATCAGACAATTTGTACCATAGAGTTGGCAAAAAGGACTTTTGAGAGTCAAAAGTATGGCTTAGCATATCTAAATGAGACCCTAAATTTGGGATTGCAAAGCCACCATAGAGCATACAGTGATGCACTAGCTACATCAAAGATATTTCAAAAATCACTAAATAATATACCCCATTTTGTAAAGAGTAGTGATGATTTGGTAAGATTTGCTAAAATGTCAACCAAAGAGATAAATAAATTAAAGAAAAAAAGTAGATTGACTCTATAAAAAGCCAATCTTTTTTTATACTAAAAATATCCATTTGACCATCATAAATAGATATACCAAAAAGATAAAAGATGTTGCAAATGTCAAAAATGCTACCTGTTCTGGTTTACAATCATACAATGCTGCTAGATTTACATTCATTACAGCTAAAGGTACAAGAAGTTCCAGTATGACTACATTATATACTATTGGTACACTATTTATGGTATATAGTAAAACTATAGCTATAATAGGTGTAATTATAAACTTAAATATTATTGTAAAAGTAACCAGTCTCTTGTCTATATTGGAAATCTTTACAGTAGCTAAATATATACCAAATATCATTAATTGCAAAACCATAGTGGCATAAGCTCCCATTTTAAGAGGCAAGAGTAGAGAGTGTGGCAGATTAAATCCAAACAGATTAAACAGTATGGCAAATACTCCAAACCATATTGCAGGAAGTTTAAATATATTTTTGATAGATTCAACTATACTAAAATTACCCCTTGAATAAAAATATACACCTATTGTATATACAATAAATACATTTACCAAATTTATGATGCTTGTATATATTATAGACTCTTCACCAAAAAGAGCAATGCCAAGTGGTATTCCAAGATTGCCGGTATTTCCGACAATTGAACCTACAATAGCTATTGAACGACTCTTTTTATCATCAAAATAGAGTGTAGCAAGAATCAAAGATATAACAAGCAGTATAAATATAGCTATCAAAAAGAGTACAGGAGCCTCTTTGATAGTAGAATCAATAGGTCTTGATGTGAGTCCCCAAAATACAAGCATAGGTTGAAGTAAATATATAGATATAAGAACTATACTCTTTTCATCAATTTTCTCTTTGAAATACTTTTTACCAATAAATCCAAGCAGTATAAACAGATATATACCCCCAATTGATATAAAAACATCTATCAAATTATCCCCTTTGTGATATAATCGCTTTGAAATTTTATCCAAAAGGGGTCTTTTATGTCTGTACCTGAAGATGTAGGATGTAAAAATGAGAGTTGTATAAAAAATCCAGAGTGCAATAGAGCCAAAATTGCTCAAGATGGCACAGCAAGAGAGATTAAAAGCTTTGGAGGTACACCTGATAAAGGTTGTGGGAAGTTTATTCAAAGAAAGGATTAATATAATACAGATATGCAATATATTTGTATATCTGTATGCTCCTAAATTGTAAAGTTTTTATAACAATTTTAATAATTGCTATCTATATTATGCTGTTTATACTGTAAAATTTGATATAATCAACCCATCTGTAGTGTAATTTTAATTGTAGTGAATGATCATTCATCTTGTGAATTGCAACCATTTTTTGATATACAAAGGGTTACTTCTATGATAAAAAATATTTTAATTATTGGTGGTGTTGGTGTAGGTTTTTTGTATCTGATAGTAAATTTCATATCAAATGTTAATCAAGGAGAGCAGTTAGCCAGTATTGTACCAGCAGGAAATAATGGTTATGCTACTCAAATTACAGATGATGATATGAAGAGATTTTATACAAAAGATGCAACTGGTTCTGAGATATTAGATCTAAACAATATGCCTTTAGAACAGGCAAAGAGTGTCTGGATACAAAGTAGTGTCAAGGATAAAGTACTCTCTTTGTTTCCAAACTTCAACTATATGAGGGATCAGATAAAATTGAAAGTAAGAGAGGGTAAATTTAGAGAATATCTATTAAGAAAACTTGATGAAGTTGAATCAGATTATCTATCTGGCAGTATAGATTCACTAAAAGCTCAGGAGATGATATCCAATCTTGATTAGTAGAGATGGAGATTACTCTCAATCTCTACTCTTTTTTATCTTCTCTATCCATTCATCTAAAATCTTTTCAAATCCCATCTTTTTACTCTTATAAATTTGTGAAATAGAGCAGGGTAGATACTCTTGTATTATCCAACCTCCAAAATCATGTGGATACAGATACTCTTTGGAGTGATTTTTCAGATGCTGTGGCACACTGTATATAACTCCGTCTCTAATCATATCTTGGGCTTTGTTTATAGCTTGATATGCACTATTTGATTTGGGTGAAGAGGCTAGATATATAACTAATTGTGCCAAAGGGATTCTAGCTTCTGGATAACCTATATTTGAGACAATATTTAGTGTAGATGAGGCTAAATTGAGTGCATTTGGATTGGCGTTGCCTATATCTTCAGAAGCCAATATTGCCAATCTTCTGGCTATAAATTCTGGAGGTTCTGCATCTTCTATAACTCTTGCAAGCCAATATACAGAGGCATCTATATCACTGCCTCTGATGCTTTTAATGAGTGCAGATATTAGTTCATAATGGCTGTTTGTATTATTTGAACCTGCACTGATTGGCTGTGGTCTAAGTGATTTGAGTATATCTACAGTAACTCTGTTTGATACAATAGTAGCACTTTGAAGTAGTTGCAGCATTGCTCTTACATCACCACTACTTGATTTTATCAGGTACTCTTTTGCCAACTCTTCTATATAGATATCCTCATTTTGTACTATTTTGTTGAGTAGTTTTTGCATATCCTGATTTGATATTGCTAGTAGTTCAAACAGCATTGAACGAGAACGAATAGCAGGGGTAAGTGCATAGTATGGATTTGATGTAGAAGCTCCCAATATCAAAATGTTACTATTCTCCATATGTGGTAACAGAACTTCTTGTTGTGGTTTTGAGAGGCGGTGTGTTTCATCTATAAATATAATTGGTTTTATGAGTGAAGATCTGTATTGGGTAAATATCTTTCTAATTTCATCAATCTTTATGGTGGTTGCATTGAATTGGTAAAAGGGTCTATTTAACTCTTTTGCTATAATTCTGGCAAGAGTTGTTTTACCACACCCAGGTGGTCCAAAAAAGAGTGAGTGGGGTAAGGCATTGTTTTTTAATAGTTTTCTAAATGGTGCATCTATGTCAAGTAGATGTTTTTGTCCTACTATATCATCTATATTGATAGGATGATACTTTTGGCTCAATTCCATACTCTATTGGATCACTTGCACATAATACTCTCTATCTCTTGGTCCATCAAATTCACAAAAAAATATCGCCTGCCATGGTCCTAAAAATAGTTGTCCATCTTTTACTGGTACCACTATACGAGGTCCACACAGAGTAGATTTGATATGTGCTGGAGTATTATCCCCCTCACTTTCATAATTTAATTCTGCTGGTGCTATTCTACTAAGAGAAGCTAAAAAATCTCTCCTTAGTTTTGGATCAGTCTTTTCAAATAAGACTATAGAGCTTGTTGTATGTGGAGAAAATACTGTACAAAGACCATCTCTAATACCCAGCTTCATTACCTCTTCTGAAACTTTTTCTGTAATATCTATCATTTCACTTGTGTAGTTACTTTTTAACTCTATTTTTATCATTTTTCCTCTCCTCCTTCAAAAATTGGTGTAGAGCATCATACTCTTGCTGTGTATAGTATCTTGTCTTGCCTGTTGGTAGGTTGTTTAACTCTATATCACCATATCCCACCCTTTTTAGATCTACTACATTGGCTCCAAAGTGTGCAAAAAATCTTCTAAGTTCTCTATTTTTACCCTCTGTTATTGTAACGCGAAGCTTTGTATAGCCTCCTGTAACACCTCTTAGTACAAATTCTGTAAATGGTGCAAACTTCATACTCTTTACATCACTTAATTCATGAGCCCCTTTTGAGGCATCTTCTAACTCTAATCCACTCTTCATAGCATCTATCATCTCTTGGGTAATAGGCTTATCTATTTTGATATTGTATGTACGAGGCAGATTGCTACGCATCATAATATCGGCAACTTCAGGATTGTCTGTAAGCAAGAGTAGCCCCTCAGATGCATAATCGAGTCTGCCTATTGGTATAAAGTGTCTAAATTTGCCAGGTAGTTTGTGATATATTGTAGCTCTGCCTCTGTCATCTTTTTTGGTTACAAGTACTCCACGAGGTTTGTTAAATACTACCATGGTAACTTCACCTCTTTTTTTTGGGTGAATAACTTTGCCGTTTATTGATACTCTATCGCCATCTTTTACCTGATAACCAAAATCTTTGACAGGTTGTCTGTTTATCTTTATGGCACCATCTTCAATTAGTTTGTCAGCTTCTCGGCGTGAATATTTTGTATTGTGTGAAATATATTTGTTTAGTCTCATACTACTGCTCCGACTTTATACCAGCTTTTACCAAGTCATGTATATGCACAACACCTGTTATATATCTGTTTTTATCAATTATAGGAATCATTTGAATCTGTTTTGATTCAATCAAGGCTAATGCTTCAGAAGCAAGTAATCTAGTATTATCAATTGCCAAAGGATTTTTGGTAGCAAAATCAATAACACTTCTTTGCATATCAAAATCCTTTTGCATTAAAGCTCTTCTTAGATCCCCATCACTCATCACTGCAACAAGCTTGTTACTATCATCTACTATCATAAGGTTCCCCAATTTACCCTCATTCATAGTAATTATAGCCTCTCTTAGGGGAGTATCTACTTTGACTATAGGCAGATTCTCTTTTCTCATCAAATCAGATATTTTTATAAAGAGTTTTCTACCCAAAGATCCGCCAGGGTGAAATGATGCAAAATCCTCCCTTTTGAAATCTTTTCTTTTCATTAGAGTAACAGCAAGTGCATCACCCATTGCCATAGTCAAAGTTGTACTGGCTGTTGGTGCTACACCCAAAGGACAAGCCTCTTTATTGATAGATATATCCAGTACTGTATCTGCATATCTTGCAAGTGTAGATGATTTTTGAGCTGTCATAGCAAGTAGTGGTATATCAAATCTCTTTATATGAGGCAGTATATTTGACAACTCTTGAGATTCACCACTATAGCTTATTGCAAGTACTCCATCTCTTTTGTCAATCATACCCAAATCACCATGCAAAGCTTCACTTGGATGCAAAAAGAAACTACTTGTTCCTGTACTAGCAAGTGTGGCAGCTATCTTTGCACCAACTAATCCGGATTTGCCAATACCAGTTACAATCAGTTTGCCCTCTATTGAGAGTATTGTATCAACAGCCTCTTTAAATGAGTTGTCTAATCTCTCTTTTGCTTGGAGTAGGGCATTTGCTTCAAGCTCAAGTGTCTCTTTGGCTATAGTTATATCATCTACCATTATTACACCAAAAATACAGTAGGTATGATTATTGGATACTTTTTATAGTGTCTTATTATATACTTTCTAACAAGCCCTCTGATATTGTCTTCAATTACTTTGTTACTTGTTCCTTGCTCAATCTTTTCATTTACCAAATACTGCTCTATCATCTTTTCTACTTCAGTTGAGAATCTTTTATCCTCTTTGTCTGGAACAAGACCATAAGACATAACTACTGGTTTACCATCCATTCTGCCAGTTTGAATTGATACTTTAAGAACTATATTTACAATACCTTCTGTTGATAATTTTTGTCTGTCATCAACTACATCTGCATATATCTCTTTATTGTTTTGGTTGTCAATATACCTCTTTCCTGCTTTTACTGTACGAACCTTTTTGATATATTTAGGAGTTATCTCTATCTGATCACCATCACTCATTAGTAGTATATTTCTCTCATCTACTCCACACTTTATGGCAGTTTTTGCATGGGCTGTTATATGGTTGAACTCCCCATGAACAGGTAAAAAGAACTTTGGTTGTACAAGTCTGATAATGAGTTTTTGCTCCTCTTGTGATGCGTGTCCTGATACATGAATATCACTAAACTCTTTGTATCTTACTGTAACACCTGCTTTTAGAAGCAGATTCATAAGCTTTGATACAGAAGCTTCATTACCAGGAATTGCACTAGCTGATATTATTACTGTATCTGTTGGCTTTAGTTTGATATGTCTATGTTCATCTGTAGCCATCCGTGAGAGTGCTGCCATAGTTTCACCCTGAGAACCTGTTGTAACAACCAGTATCTCATCATCTTTGTATCTGTTTACTTCGTGAGCATCTATAAAGTGTCTGTCATCTATATCTATATATCCAAGTCTTCTGGTTGTCTCTATATTTCTCTCCATAGAACGACCAATTACACATATCTTTCTGCCATGCTTTACACCTCTATCCATAGCTTGAAATATTCTATGTACATTTGAAGAGAATGTTGACATAATGACTCTTCCGTTTGCTTTTTCAAACAATCTATCAAATGTCTCTCCCACTACTGATTCACTTTTTGTAAATCCTGGAGAGTGTGAATTAGTTGAGTCTGAAAATAGACACAATACCCCTTTTGCTCCATAATATGCAAATCTGTGAAGATCAGCAGTATATCCATCTATTGGAGTGTGATCTATTTTGAAATCTGCTGTATGAATTAGTGTGCCTACTGGTGTCTCAATTGCTAGTGAGCATGAATCAACTATTGAGTGAGTCATATGAATCCACTCTATTTTAAAATCACCAATATTATACTGTCTTCTTTTGACTATATATCTAAATAGTTTTTTATCAGCCTGTAAACCATGCTCATCAAATTTGTTGCCAATCATAGCAAGAGCCAAAGGTGTACCATATATAGGGAATTTCAACTCTTTAAACAGATATGGAGTTGCCCCAATGTGATCTTCATGGGCATGAGTGATTACTATACCTTTGATTTTATCTTTGATTTGGTGTAGATATGTAAAGTCTGGTACAAGTATATCCACCCCATGCATAGTTTCATCAGGAAAGCTCATACCAACATCTATAATAATGGCACTATTTTCACTCTCAAGTACAGCTATATTTCCACCTATTTCACCTAATCCACCAAGTGGTGTAAATCTGAGTCTGCCTTTGCTTGATACTTCCAATTGTCTCCATGGTGCCATTCTCTCTTGTTGTATTCTCTCATTTTCCAAAATGGCACTCTTCATATCATTTGGAATGGTTGTATCTATCTTTGGTCTTCTAGCTCTGCTACTGTTTCTATTTGGTTTTGAATTTTGTCTATTTTGATTACTATTTTTTTGTTGAGAATTTCTATTATTATACTGTTGTGGTTTTCGTCTATTGTTGTTTTGTTGTCTGTTTCTGTTATGATTGCTCTCACTTTGTTGATTTGAGTTCTGTTGTGGTGTGTTGTTGTTCTCCATCTGTTACTTCCTTTGTCAATTCATTATATAGTCGATGATATACAGATGTTACAACTTCATGAGGACGAGCATTTGGGTCTAAAGAGAGTAGTTCAAATAGATAAAGTAGCTTCTGTTTGTCATATATACCAGATAAATTTTTAATAAGCTTTTTTCTTGGTTGTTTGAAAGCTTCTTTTAAAAATCTCTCAAATCCTAAATCATCTAATGAACCACTTTTGCGAATTGACAATACTGCCGATACCACTTTTGGTGGTGGAGTAAAGGCATAGGGGGGTACTTCAAAGAGTATTTCAGCCTCTCCACAACTTTGTGCCAAAACTGACAGTGCAGAGAAGTTCTTCTTACCATTTTTGGCTGAAAACTTCTGTGCAACCTCCAGTTGCACCATAGTTGTTATAGAACAACAGTTGGTATCATGCAGTGCTTTTATTATCAGGTTGGTAGCTATATAGTAGGGTAGATTGGCTACTAAGTGGTATTTTTGCTTCAGCAGATTTTTATCACTCCACTCATGCATTACATCATTGCAGACCAACTCTAACCTCTGCTCTTCAATTTCACTACAAAATTGCTCCTGCAGATATCCACACAACCTTGTGTCAATCTCAAACGCCCTAACATGCTTCGCTCTCAAGAGCTGTCTGGTTAAATCACCTAATCCAGGCCCGATCTCTGCTACTGGCAGATTATCTTCGGGCATCGATTGGATGATTTTGTCTATATAGAGAGTGTCTTGTAAAAAATTTTGACCATATTTTTTTGTTGCTATTTTATTGGCATCCATCAAATCTTTTCCATTCTACTATAAATTCAATTAAATCTCGTTTATACGATAGACTCAAGTTTTCTTTTCTATTTTTGTGGTGTAAGTTTATCACATAAAAGAGTTATTGGCAATGTTTCACATGAAACAATTAAACTCTTTGTTGAGTGGTTTTATTCTTTTTGTATGAACTACTGACTTCAAAGCTTTTAGACTCAAGCATTAATTACTGCTATAAGCTTTGGTTGTATATTTCGGTATATAATATATTAACCTGTTGGTCAGATTAATTTTGGAGTATTAAAAACAATGGACTATTTTGCAAAGAGAATAATACCTTGTTTGGATGTAGATAATGGTAGAGTTGTAAAGGGTGTTAATTTTGTAGATTTGATTGATGCTGGAGATCCTGTAGAGGTAGCTAGAAGATATAATGAAGAGGGTGCTGATGAGATTACATTTTTGGATATTACAGCTACACATGAGGGTAGGGGAACTATTGTAGATGTTGTAAAAGCAGTTGCCAAAGATGTATTTATTCCTCTTACAGTAGGAGGTGGCATAAGAGAACTAGAAGATATTTATAGATTGTTAGATGCAGGTTGTGACAAAGTTAGTATAAATTCTGCTGCGATTGCAAGACCGGAGTTTATTACCGAAGGTGCAAACAGATTTGGTTCTCAATGTATAGTTGTGGCAATTGATGCCAAGAGAGTAGCTAAGAATAGATGGCATATATTTACTCATGGTGGCAGAAGAGATACAGGCATTGATGCTATAGAGTGGGCAAGAGAGGCTTACAATAGAGGTGCGGGGGAATTACTGGTAACATCAATGGATGCTGATGGTACAAAAGCTGGATTTGATAATAAATTGAATGCCAAAATAGGTGAAGTTGCTCCTATACCAATAATAGCTAGTGGAGGAGCTGGTACCATGGAGCATATCAAAGATGCTTTTACTATAGGCAAAGCAGATGCAGCGTTGGCAGCTTCTATATTTCACTTCAAAGAGATAGACATAATGGATCTCAAAAGATACCTCAAAGATGAGGGGATTCCTGTAAGGTTAGAGTTATGATAGTGTGTGCTGGAGATATAGAACAGTTTAGTTTTGCACAACCTATTGGAGTAGGTTTGCAATCATCTGCAATTAATTTGACAAGATTGGTGATGATGAGTTCTCCTGAATTTCTACTCTTTGTAGGAACTGCTGGTAGTTATGGTAGAGTAGATTTACTTGAAATTGTTGAATCAAAGAGTGCGTGTAATGTAGAACACTCTTTGCTTTTTGGCAACTCATATACACCAATTGACAATATGATAAGTGTATATGAAGGTGATGTTTCACATGAAACAATTGTCAATTCATCAAACTATATTACAACCAGCAAAGAGGTATCAAAGAGATATTTAGAGCATAATATAGATATAGAGAATATGGAGTTTTTTTCTGTAATGGCAGTAGCAAAAGAGTTTAATATTCCAGTGGGGGGTATATTTTGTATTACAAACTATTGTAACAGTGAAGCTCACAAAGAGTTTATGAATAATAGATTAGAAGCTATGAATATATTAGAAAAGTATATCAAACAAAGAGTAGGGAAGAGTTAAATGAAGAAGATAGTTCAAGATTATACCAAAGATGAACTGGCAGATATGATAAAACCATCATTTAGAGCCAAACAGATATACAATTGGGTATATCATAAAAGAGTAGAGAGTTTTTTGGATATGGAAAATATTCCAAAATCTCTAAGAAGTGAACTTGAAGAGGAGTTTACCCTGATACCTCTAAAGATGGTTTCAAAGCAAGTCAGCAGTGATGGTAGTATTAAATATCTGTTTCAAATGTATGATATGCATACAGTAGAAGCTGTTTTACTCCTAATGAGAGATACACAATATCATGAAGATGGAGCTATCAAGCATCATAAACGATATACAGTCTGTATATCTTCTCAGGTTGGTTGTAAAGTAGGGTGTAGCTTTTGTTTGACAGCCAAGGGAGGATTTATTAGAGATCTAAGTGCCGGTGAGATAGTATCACAAGTACTTGAAATTTACAAAGATAATAATATCCCTTCAAATCACAGAGTAAATTTGGTCTATATGGGTATGGGTGAACCACTTGACAATCTTGAGAGTGTTGCCAAAGCTGTAAAGATATTTTCTGATTTGGATGGTATGAGTATATCTCCAAATAGACAGACAATATCAACCTCTGGACTCAGTTCAAAGATAAAGAAGCTTGGAGAGTTGGATTTAGGTATAAATCTGGCAATATCACTCCATGCAGTTGATGATGAACTCAGAGAACAATTGATGCCAATAAACAAAGCTTATAATATAGCCTCTATTATAGATGCAGTCAAAAATTTTCCTGTAAACCAGAGAAAAAAGGTACTGTTTGAATATCTGGTAATCAAAGATGTAAATGATGATATATCTTCGGCAAAAAAGCTTGTAAAGTTGCTAAATGGCATAAAAGCAAAAGTTAATCTAATATATTTCAATCCATATCCCAGAACTAACTTCAAAAGACCAGATCCAAAAGATATGAGAAAATTCCAAGAGTATCTGCTCTCAAAAGGTGTACTTTGTACTATTAGAGAATCCAAAGGTTTGGATATATCAGCTGCTTGTGGTCAGCTTAGAGAACAGAATTTAGAGGAGTAGGGTATGACAGTAATGGATGCAGTACTGTATGGAATTATAGGATTGGTTGTTATTGTTGGTGTGATAGGATTTGTTATGGTTGTAAAAAATGACGATAAATAAAGGAGTATAGATGATGAAAAAAGTTGTTATATCAATGTTGCTTGTATCTTTGATACTGCTTGAAGCTAAATCTTTGCAACAGATGATGAGAGAGTCTCAACCTGCAAAGAGTAGTTATATTGGTAAAAGATTTATGAAATTTGAAATGGATGCCGGTTCTGCTATCCGTAGAGAGAAACTGCCAAATGGTAATACACTGCACTACTATAAATCTGATGCCATGGGATTTTCTACTACAAGAGGAGGAGATGATCAGGCAACCAGATGTATATTGATTATCTTGACAGATAAAAAAGATATTATTAAAAAGATAAAAATTTACGAAAGAGGAATAGCTTGTGGTCCTATATTGAAGTAAAAAACATAAAGCTTTTGGCTTTGTGTTTTGTAGCATAAAATATAAGCTCATTTGTTTATGCTAAAATAGATTTATGAAAAAAGATATAAGTACCAAAGAGATTATAAAAGCAATAACCATATAATCTAATAGATATGCACCAAATCGATTGTCAAAAACTGATAGAGTTGGATACTCCAGAAGCATTGGTATTGAGTATATTGTGTGACTTTGGAGATAAAGATGAGTTGGATTTACTGATATATATCATAAAGAGATTAAAAGAGTTGACAAATAATGATTTACACAGATTTGGTAAATATATGCTAATGATAGAGACACTCTCAAGCAGTAGAGATTTAGAATCCAAAGTAAAGGAGGCAGAAGAGATGTTAAGAACAGTAGAGTTAGAGAAACTTCCAAGCTATGAGATAGGGTATGAAAAAAAAAGGTATAAGCAAAGGTGCAATGCAGACAAATCTCAAAAATGCAGTGATTATGATAAAAGATTTTAATCTTGATATAGAAGCAGTAGCTAAAAATATTGAATATAGACAAAAAAGAGCTAATTGAGTATATGAAGAGAATTAAAAACCAAAAGCCTTAGGCTTTATGCCTAAAGCCTCTTTTTTACATTGTCAAATCCAAAATCTCTTTTGCTCTGTTAATTGACTCATGATCAACTGTTCTGTCTTTTGGATCTAGTACTTTGATTGTTTTTGCAAGAGTTAATATCAATCCACCAGTAATCTCTGGCAATCTCTCTTCTAATACACTCTCAAGAGTCATAGTAGCCGGATACTTTGTCAACATTTCTACAACATCTTTGACATCTATCTCTTCTTCTAGCTTTTTAAATTCATCTATTGTCTTTTCTGTACCATTTGTCAATGGTATATCGCACATCCAAATTACATCTCTATCATTATATTTTGCATTTCTTTCACCAGCCAAAAGTAAATCATATAGCTTTTGTTCAACAATATCTGTAATATCTTTGGCATGACCTTTTGCTATATCAAGTCCTGCACCCTTTCTGAAAATCTCTTTTAATCTTGTATATCCTACAACTGCCATTTTTTATCCTTTTGATTAATTTATCTAGCTCTATAATTATATCTGTTTTTAAAAATATGTATATGCTACTTTTGTAGCTTTTGGTATTGGACAATAAAATTATATCTGTATAACATTAGTTAGTCTTTTGTATCCATCATATATATTATTGTCTCTAATACTTTTTTGTGCCAGATCATTACATCTGTTAAAATCATCTCTACTAGTTAAAAAGAATCTATTTCTATACTCAAAACTCAAGCTGTATGCATGTAGCATCAATCTTTTGGCTCCGGTATATCTTAATCTATCTTCTGGTGATAATCTTTGTTCTAAATAAGCTTCGGCTATTTCATAACTTGTTCCATATAAGGGATCTCCCAATATAGGATGTTTCACATGAAACAAATGAATTCTTATTTGATGAGTTCTGCCTGTATATGGAATACACTCCAACAAAGTAGCATCATATTCACTGTTATATAGTATAGGTTTATACTCTGTTTGAGCCTTTTTACCTTGATTATTTATAAAAACTTTATGTTTGATATTGCTGTAGTCATCATTTACTATGATGGACTCTTTTACAACAAACTCATTATCTATTCTGCCTCTTACCCAGGCTCTGTAACCCTTTTGTATATCTTTGGTCTCAAATGCACACTTTAAAAACTTCTCTGCATCTTTGTGAATACTAGCTAAAAGCAATCCAGAGGTCTCTTTGTCTATTCTATGTGTAGAGTTTGCCTTTTTGCCTCCATAGTATCTTACTTCATCAAGCATAGAGTGGGGTGTATCCATCTTTCTTGGGTGTACAAGTACTCCACTTGGCTTGTCAAATACCATAAAGTCAGGAGTTTTAAATATAGGCTCAATACCTTTTGCTATTGCTCTAAAAATTACAACTTCAGTAAAACCACTAATCTCTACTGCTTTATCTGCCAATCTTTGACCCTCTACCAGTATTCTGCCTCTATCTATTATTCTTTGAGCCTCGCTTTGAGTTATTCCATATTTTTGCATCAGCATAACAAATGCCGGTATTGGCTCTTTTATGAAAAACTCATCTTTTACAAATGGCATATCAATCCTTAACAGAGATTTTAGTAGAATAATAACAAATTATATACATAAAGGTACTATATGGTAGAGAGATATGCAAGAGAAGAGATGAAGCAAAAGTGGACTCAAGAGGCTAGATATGCTGCTTGGTTAGAGGTAGAAAAGGCAGTAGTAAAAGCTTGGAACAAGCTTGGTTTGATTCCAGATGAAGATGCCAAAAAGATAGTAGAGAATGCAAAATTCAGTGTAAAAAGAATTGATGAGATAGAAGCAGTCACAAGACATGATCTTATAGCATTTACTACAAGTGTTGCAGAGAGTCTTGGTGAAGAGAGTAGATGGTTTCATTATGGTATGACAAGTTCTGATACTGTTGATACTGCTGTAGCCTTGCAGATGAGAGACTCTTTGGAGCTTATCATCAAAGATGTAGAGATGGTAATGGAGTCTATCAAAAAGAGAGCTTTTGAGCATAAATATACCCTGATGGTCGGAAGAAGTCACGGAATACACGGAGAGCCTATTACATTTGGTTTGGTTCTTGCTGTATGGTATGATGAGATGCGTCGTCATTTGGAGAATTTAAAAGATACACTAGAGGTTATATCAGTAGGTCAAATCAGTGGAGCTATGGGTAATTTTGCACATGCACCACTAGAACTTGAAGAGATAGCGTGTAAAGAGTTGGGTCTAAAACCAGCTCCAGTATCAAATCAGGTAATCCAAAGAGATAGATATGCAAGACTCGCTTCAGCTTTGGCTTTAATGGCCAGTAGTATAGAGAAGTTTGCAGTACAGGTTAGACACTGGCAAAGGACAGAAGTTTATGAAGCTGAGGAGTATTTTGCCAAGGGTCAAAAGGGAAGCTCTGCTATGCCACACAAAAGAAATCCTATCCTCACAGAGAATATTACAGGACTTGCTAGAATTATCAGAGCTTATGTAATACCTGCTATGGAGAATGTAGCTTTGTGGCACGAAAGAGATATATCTCATAGCTCTACAGAGAGATTTTGGTTACCAGATAGTTTTATAACCAGTGATTTTATGTTGCATAGATTCAACAATGTAATAGCAAATCTTACTGTAATGCCTGAGAATATGATGAAAAATTTAAATCTAACAGGTGGTCTTGTATTTAGCCAAAGAGTCCTTTTGGAGTTGCCAAAAGCAGGAGTCAGCCGTGAAGATGCATATAAAATAGTACAAAGAAATGCTATGAAGGTGTGGGAAGAGATACAGCAGGGTAAACCAACAACAAATGAAAATGGTGAGAGTCTGTTTTTGCAGTATTTGTTATCTGATGAAGAGCTAAGATCCAAACTATCTGAAGAACAAATTAGAGAGTGTTTTAATTATGAGTATTACACCAAAAATGTGGATAAAATTTTTGATAGAGTCTTTGGTGAATAGTTTGAATATTTATATTGCAAATCAATAAAAATAACTTGTGTGTTGCTTGACATAGCTTTAACAAAGATATATAATCTTATCGATACTAAATATATAAGGAGTGTGGAATGGATGAAACTATTTTGGATGATTTGAGGGGAATTACGGGTTATTTGGGATCTGCTATTAGTAACTATACAGGTGAATTGCTTATTACTGATAGTGCAAAAGTAGGTGGAAGCTTAGAAGAGGCATCTTTGACATTTAATGATGCTTTTAGAAATCTACATGCAATTGGCAAAAAGCTAAATCTTGGAGCAGCTCATGCAGTAGAGGTAGAACTTGAGAAAGCTACAGTTGTAATGCTATGTTCTGGTGAAGATAGTAGAGTACATCTACACGCTTTTGCAATCTTCAAAAAAGATGGTAGTGTAGCACTTGCAAAGATGGAGCTTAGAAAAATACTAGAAAAGGCTGTAGATAGTCTTGCATAATAGATAGAAGTGCATATTTAAATATTAGAGTAGTTATTTTAAAATATTTTATATGCACTTCAAAATAGTTTAAATTACTATTTATAACTATTAAATGCAATACAGGTTGCATAATAAATATCAAAATCTTTTTACAATATCAATTCAAATATTTTATTTAGGAGTGTGAAATGGATGAGAGTATTTTGGAAGACTTGAGAGGAATTACAGGTTATTTAGGGGCAGCTATTAGCAACTATACAGGTGAATTGCTTGTAACTGATACAGCAAAAGTAGGAGGGAGTTTAGAAGAAGCATCTTTGACATTTAATGATGCTTTTAGAAATTTGCATACTCTTGGCAAAAAGCTGAATCTTGGCTCATCTGATGCTGTTGAAGTGGAGCTTGATAAGGCTACTGTTATAATGTTATGTTCTGGTGAAGATAGTAGAGTGCATTTACATGCTTTTGCAATCTTTAAAAAAGATGGTAGTGTAGCACTTGCAAAGATGGAGCTTAAGAAAATACTTGAAAAAGCTGTCAAACAACTATCATAGTAGTGAGGTGTTTTGCTTATACACAAATGTGTATATAGCAACACTTTAGATTAATTGTGTAATAGTATCTATGAGTTCATTAATTCGAATTGGTTTAGTTAATACTACATCTATACCTGCTTCTTTAAATGGTTTGATTAATTCTGCTCTACTTTCACCAGTTAATCCAACTATTTTAACAGGTGTTATATGATTAGAGTTTTCAAACTCTCTAATATTTTTTGTAGCCTCTATACCAGCTGAGTAATTGTCCATATTTTTATCCATAAATATTATATCAATCAAGCTATATTTATCTTTATAAATCTCTATGGCTTGTTTTCCATTGGATGCAAGAATAGCTTCTATTCCCAATAACTTTAATATCTCTTTCATAAAGTCTATATTGAGTATATCATCATCAACACATAGAGCTATTTTCCCTTTGAGCTTATCTTTGTTGCTTTTAATAGTTGATTTTGTGGTATCTTTATCTTTTGAATAGAGTTTATCAATAGCTTTGAATATATTTTCTGGAAGTATAGGAGATGTTAATTTTGTAGTATTTTTATCAAATATACATCTATCTTTTATATTATCACAACCTATTACAATAATCTTTTTATCTTTATCTATCAACTCTTCTATTAAGCTTTTGTGATTTATAGCTTCATTTGCATATACTACTAATGTATCAAATGATACACTTTTGATATTATCAAGTGAATCTATCTCTATAGAATCTTCTGCTAAATACTCTATATACTCTTTTGTACTATTTATCAAATTTTTACATTCACCTCTATTTAATATTGCAAATTTATTGAGTACTATTGAGTTGGCTTCATAAGATATAGGAGTAAGAGGAGGAGTATTACAAGGAATAGTAAAGTAGAATTTACTCCCTTTTCCCTCTTGGCTTTCTAGCTCCAACTTACCACCAAGTAGTATTGCAAGTTGCATAGATATACTAAGTCCAAGTCCAGTACCACCATACTCTCTAGCAGTAGAATTATCCTCTTGCTCATATGGAGAGAATATCTTCTTTTGACGCTCTTTTGATATACCCTTACCAGTATCTGTTACACTGATTGTCATACCATCAATCTTTTCATCATAAATAATTTCAAGTGTAATAGAGCCTTTTGGTGGAGTAAATTTTAGAGCATTGCTCAGTAGATTATTTATAATTTGTTTGATTCTAAGAGGATCTGATATGATTTTTTTTGGAATAGTAGGGTCTATATAGGCACTAAAGCATATGTCTTTTTTTATAGCTGAATTTGCAAATATTTTAGCACTATCACTAAGCTCTTGAAATGGAGCAAATTCAATCTTTTCTATATTCATTTTACCACTTGCAAGTTTTGATAAATCAAGAGCATCATTGATTAGAGTTATCATATTCTCACTGCTCTTTAGAGCAGATTGTATATACTCTTTTTTGGTCTCATCATCCTCTTTTAGTAGCAAAATATCTAAAAATCCTATGATTGCATTCATTGGTGTTCTTATATCATGGATTATTGATGAAAAGTATAAATCTTTTTTGTTAGATAACTCTTTGTGTCTTTCTTCTTTTTTTTTATACTCTTTTATTATATTTTTTAATTTTTTTATCTCGCTATTTGATGATAAATCTTTAAATAACTCTGTCAATATTGAGATCTCTTCTCTTACTTTATCCAAATCATCTTGTATAAATTGATATATATTTTCATGAGAAGTAGCTATCCATAATATAAATAGTAGATTATTTTGTTCTGTATCAATTATTGGTACTATCATTAAATCTTTTATATCTTTATCTATAAGGTTATCTATTTTTGGATTATATACAAAGCTAGTAATTAAATTATTTGCTATTAGGGCTTGTTTATTGTTTATAGCCTCTAGTAGTATAGAGTTTTTGGTTTTTTTTGTATCAATAACTCTTTTTTGATTATTAAATTCAAGTATCACTCTATTATCTTCAAAAGATACTTTTACTATTTGTATAAAATTGGCAGGAGTAAACTTTTTTATATCTTGCAAACATTCATTTATTAGCTTTAAATCTTTAGGATTTTCTTGTAGTCTATCTTTACAATTTAATAAAATCTCTTTATGATTGACTCTTTTCATTATTATTCTCCTATTTCTATTGGAGCTATTATCTAATTTTAGCATATCTAATAATTCTTATATTAATCTGTATAGATTTGCCAAATATTAAATAAGAGCTATCTTAGGTAGAAGTTTTTATATTTGTTGTGATAGTACCTCAATGAGTCTATTTAATCTAATTGGTTTAGTCAATATATCATTAGCTCCTGAATTTTTCATTTTTGATATGGTATCTTCTCTTGTATCGCCAGTTAAACCTATAATAATAGCTGGTTTTAAACCATTTCTCTTTTCAAATTCACGAATTTTTTCTATTGTATCAGTTCCACTCATTCCATCCATATTTTCATCCATAAATATTATATCAATAGTACTGTGATATTGTTTATAAATCTCAATTGCACTCTCTCCATTTAAAGCCAATTTTGATTCCATACCAATTACTTTTAAAACCTCTTTCATAAAGTTTAAATTTATACTATTATCATCAACACATAGAGCTATTTTCCCTTTGAGCTTATCTTTGTTGCTTTTAATAGTTGATTTTGTGGTATCTTTATCTTTTGAATAGAGTTTATCAAT
>JAMOSA010000334.1 GCA_027063325.1 Campylobacteraceae bacterium | reverse complement strand
GATTGATTGGATTGCCTCTTCTTAATCCATCTCCATAACCTATATCATATGTTGAGATGATCATATCTTTTGGGGTTGTATATTCTCCTCCATACCCTATACGGGATCCCTTCTTTAGAAATCTACTGTTTATTTTTTTTGCCATTAAAGATAGTACAGGTTTTAGATCTATTTTTTTGTATATATCTGGCAACTCATTATATCCATAGGTTGCAATCCCAACTCTTGCTATATCTTCATCAAAACTATTACTTCTAAGAAGAGCAGCACTATTGTATGAGTGGAATCTAATGTTTTTAAAGCCACTATCAACTATAAATGATTTTACCTCTTTGAAAATAGTTTGTTGCCAGGCAAATTCACTGCTTAGTATATCTGCACTACGATAGTGTGTAAATACTCCAATCAAATTCAATTTGCGTCTTTTTATTATATCAACAGCTCTTTGCAAATCACTTTTTATGATACCATTTCTGTGCATACCAGTATCTACTTTTAATTCAATTTGAATATTGGTTTCAATATTTTCTAATAATTCTATATTTGATATTGCAAATGAGCATTTTGTATCATATTTTGGTATATCATTTAATACTAGTACTCTATCAAAATATTTTGATATTGTTATAGCTTCATAATATGATATAACAACTGCTTCTTTTATACCATACTCACTAGCCAATTGTGCCATCAACTCCAAGCCATGACCATATGCATTATCTTTTAATACAATAGCAAGAGTATTTTTTGAGCCACTCTTTAGAGCTAATTGGCTAAGATTGTAAAAGTATTTTTCTCTGTCTATGATTATATATGCCATAAACAGATTATACCAAAGGGGAGTTTATGTTATTTCTAACAATTGGTAAAATTATAGGAGCAATTATCACTTTGATACTTTTGTATCTACTTGTTAAAGAGTTTAAAAATGTAATAAAAGAGAGTAATGAGGGAAGATGCAGTGATAAGTGTGATTTGGATTAGGAGAGTTTATGAGAAGATTAAGAGCTGAATGGGAGAGGCAGAATGCTGTATTAATGGCATTTCCACATATAGATACAGATTGGGCAAAAGATGGTAACCTCAATCGGAGTTTTGCACCATTTATAAGAATTGCTCAAGCTATAGCATATTCACAAACTGTCTATATACTCTGTAAAGATGCCAAGCAGATAAGAGATCTATTTTGTTCAACCCAAAATATGGTATTTATAGAGACAGACTATAATGATACCTGGTGTAGAGATTATGGTCCAATATCTATAGAAAGAGATTTAAAACCAGCACTTATAGATTTTAGATTTGATGGGTGGGGTGGTAAGTTTGAAGCATCATTTGATGATATGGTCAATAAGAGTTTGCACAAAAAGGGTTACTTTGGTACTACACCAATGGAGTCTGTACCTTTTGTTTTGGAAGGTGGTTCAATAGAGAGTGATGGTGAGGGTACAATACTCACTACTACCAAGTGCTTGTGCAATCCAAATAGAAATGGAGGCTTAAGTAAAAGTGAAGTGGAAGAGAACCTAAATAGATATTTGGGTACAAAGAGGGTTTTATGGCTTGAGAATGGTTATTTGGAGGGTGATGATACAGATAGTCATATAGATATGTTAGCTAGATTTACAAGCAAAGATACAATTGTATATATTGAGTGTAATGATAGTAGTGATATACACTATCATACTCTAAAAGAGTTAAAAAAAGAGTTGAAATTACTAAAAAAAGAAGATGGTAGTAGTTATAATCTGATTGCCTTGCCAATGTGTGAACCAAAATATCAAAATAATCATAGATTACCAGCTAGTTATGCCAATTTTCTTATTACAAACAAAGCAGTACTATATCCTACATATGAAGCACCAAAAACGGATAAAGAGACAGGAGTTATATTAAAACAGATTTTTCCAAACAAAGAGATAATTCCCATACCATCTCTAAAGCTTATCACTCAAGGTGGCAGTATTCACTGTTCAACTATGCAGATAATATATTAATGATATAATAATTTAAAAGGAGAATATTTTATGCAACCTGATAAAATGAAGATACTAATAATAGAAGATGATCCAGAACTTGCAATGGTACTAGGAGCATATTTACAAAAGTATGGAATGGATGTAAAGAGTGCAGAAGATCCATATTTGGGACTTTCGATGCTTACTCAATATCCATTTGATTTAGTTATTTTGGATTTGACACTACCTGGTATGGATGGACTTGAGGTAGTAGAGAAGATTAGACAAAAATCTGATATACCTATAATTATATCTTCAGCCAGAGATGATATTACAGACAAGGTTATTGGTATGGAAAGAGGAGCAGATGATTATATGCCAAAGCCTTATGATCCTAGAGAATTAGTTACCAGAATCAAAACAATTTTACGCAGAACAGGAACTACTAATGCAAAGAAAAAAGAGGATGAGAAGCTGTTTGAATTGGATCTTCCAGGAAGAGTTATAAGATTCAAAGGTGTTCCTTTGGATTTGACTGCTGCTGAGTTTGATGTATTATCTATGCTTATTCAACATATAAATGGTTCAGTCTCAAGAGAGCAATTACTATATGAGAGTGAACATATAGATGATGAGAGTTCTATTAAAAATATTGATGTAATTATATCTCGTATCAGACATAAAATTGCACAAGTTGACAAAGATCATAGTTATATCAAGCCAGTAAGAGGTGTAGGCTATCTATTGACAGATAGGGTATGAGATGAAAAATGTATCGGTAACAACATTTATACACAGTATATTTATAATTGTTATAGTTTTGCTCAGTACAGCATTTTACTATCTGCTCTCATCTGGAGAAGATCAAAGAAAGCTTCAAGAGGTGATTAGATACAAAGTAATATCCGATACATTTTTAACCAAAGAGAATCTTGAGAAGGATTCACCAGTATTAAAAAAACTCTACAAAGACTACTCTCTAAAGCCAATAGAACCAAGCAGTGTACAACAAGAGATAGAGACAAGTGGTGAAGTAATTTTTAGTGGTCGCTCCATATATGGAAAAGTAAGAGTTTTTAAAACTGCCGAAAACTACTATATATATATAGTAAGATATGACTATGATTTAATGCTAAAAGATGAACACCCTGGTGATTACACTTATAGATTTTTACTTAGTATAGGTGGTTTTTTGTTGCTTGTACTCCTGTTTATGTATATAGTAGTACTAAAAAAACTCTATCCCCTAAAGAGGCTTCACAAGCAGATAGAGCAGTTTGCCGGTGGTGATTTGGAAGTCAAAATAGATACAGTAAGTCTTGGTGATGATGAAATAGGAAAAATTGCTAGGAGTTTTGATAAGGCAATTAGACATATAAAGCAGTTGATGTCTTCAAAAAATCTATTTATGAGAAATATAATGCATGAACTAAAAACTCCTATTACAAAAGGTCGTATTGTTGTAGAGACCATAGATGATGATATTGCAAAAAAGGTTCTTATAAATGCATTTGATAGAATGAATGAGCTTATAAGTGATTTGGCTGAAATTGAGAGAATTACAATGTACAATTTTGAACCAGAGAGAGTAAATACAACTATTTCAGAAGTTTTGGATGAGAGTATAAAGATGCTTATGGCAGACAAACATAAATATACCATAGAGATTATGGATAGAAGTATCTATACAGATCCAAAACTTTTGGCTTTGGTTGTAAAAAACCTTATGGATAATGGTATAAAATATAGCCCAAATCATCATGTAAGTGTAGTTGCAAGAGGCAACAAACTAGAAATTCACTCAAAAGGTGAACCACTAAAAGAGGATATCTCATATTATATAGAGCCATTTTCTCAAGAAGAGAAAAGAAACAGTGGTTTTGGTCTGGGATTATATATTGTATCAAATGTTTTGGATAGATTAGGATATGACTTTAGATATAGATATAGTGATAAAAATGGTGAGAATATATTTGAAATAGTACTTGATTGAGGTAAAAGATGCTAAGTAGAGTTTTACTACTTGTTATTGTTACACTTTTGTATATAGCATATATATACTACAAAGAAAAAGATCTAAAAGCTACTTTTTTATATATTGCCATATTTACAGTAATACTCTCTATGTTATACAGTGGTACTATTTTAACTAGAGTAGTTTTGCCTGTATATATATTGCATCTTCTACTTTCACTGATTGCTTGGGTAGCGTTGATTTATTCTATATACAAAAGAGTCCATCTTTGGAGATTATATTTTTTGCCTCTTGTTACAATAGTGCTGTTTGTGATATTAAATTGGATAGAAGGTTCTATGTATATGG
>JAMOSA010000333.1 GCA_027063325.1 Campylobacteraceae bacterium | reverse complement strand
CTACTTGTTTATATTAATAAAATTATACAATAAGTTGTTGAATGGTGCTTCGCTTGATATATAACCAAGTTATACTGTATTAACAATTATTGGATATAATTTTGCTCTAAAAATTAAGAATTTTACTACACAACTAAGGCTTAACCATTGAAACAGAGTAAATCATATCAAAGTGATGATAAAAAATCTGATCTTGAAGAGATACTAAAAACTTTCCGTTCATCATTTATTACTGTTGGAGTATATAGTTTTTTTATAAATATTTTAATGCTTGCTGCCCCTATATATATGTTGGCAGTTTATGATATTGTAATGCCATCAAAAGGGCTTGATACTTTGGTGGTTGTTACCCTTGTAATACTTGTATTTTTTATAGGTGGAGCTGTACTTGAATTTGTCCGTTCCAAAGTAATGATACATATAAGCAACAGACTTGATGCCAAATTAAACAAAAGAATATTTGATGCTACATTTGATATGGCAGCAAAATATCCTGGCAAAGCAACTCCCCAACCAATTAGAGATTTTAATACAATAAAGAGTTTTTTAACTGGAGCTGGTGCTTTTGCAATATTTGATATGCCATGGTTTCCTATATATATAGCTATAATGTTTGCATTTAGCCCAATTTATGGTCTTTATGGATTAAGTGCTACTGCAATAATATTAATTATAACAATAATGAACAGCAAAGCTACGAAAAAAGGGCTTGAAGAGTCAAATACACTATTTCAAAAATCTATGAGCCACTTTAGTGATTCAATTAGAAATGTAGAAGCTATTGAGGCTATGGGTATGAGAAAACCTCTATATAAAAGATGGATGCAAAAGCACTATGAGTATATCAAAACCCATACTCAAGCAAGTAGTAAAGCAGCTGCATATACAAATGCCAGTAAATCTTTTCGTATGATATCTTCCTCACTAATGTATGGAGTTGGAGCAATACTTGCAATTACTGGTCAAATATCTCCTGGTATGATTATAGCTGGAGCAGTTTTACTAGGTCGTGCATTAGCTCCAATATCACAAATTGTAGGTACTTGGAAACAATTTACATCTGCAAGACAAGCTTACCAAAAACTAAATGAACTACTAAAAGAGTTTGATGAACCTCAAAAGAGACTATCTTTACCAGATCCAAAAGGGAATATTACATTTGAAAAAGTATTTGTAGTACCTCCAATGTCAAAAAACCCTGTCTTAAAAGGGGTAAATTTAGCTATTGAACCTGGAGAGTGTGTAGGATTTATAGGTCCAAGTGCTGCTGGTAAATCAACCATAGCAAAAGCTGCAGTTGGTGTATGGCCTACTGCTACTGGTACAGTCAGAATAGATGGAGCAGAGATTTCACACTACAACAAAGATGAACTTGGGAAACATATAGGATATTTGCCTCAAGATATTGAACTATTTGAAGGGACTATTGCAGAAAATATATCTAGATTTACCGAAGCTGATCCCAATGATATAGTAAATGCAGCAAAAATATCTGGAACACATGAATTGATTTTAAGATTGCCAGATGGTTATGAAACCAGAGTAGGACCAGGTGGAGCTACACTCTCTGGTGGTCAAAAGCAGAGAATAGGATTAGCTAGGGCTGTATTTAAGATACCAAAAATTATAGTATTAGATGAACCAAATTCAAATTTGGATGATGCTGGTGAGTATGCTTTGATGATGGCAATGCAATTTTTAAAACAACAAGGAAGTACAATACTATTTATTACCCACAAAAGAAATCTACTTGCCTTAGCCGATAAAATTGCATTTGTACAAGATGGTACTATAAAACTCTATGGTGCAAGAGATGATGTTTTGACTGCTTTAATAGAACAACAGCAACAACAAAAGATTGAAAAAGAGAATAAACAAAACCAAAATGGTACAAAACAAGAGGATAAAAAGTAATGGGTGAGAGTAATTCAAAAAAAGAGATTTCAAAAGAGACAAACTCACAAGAGGTAGAAGTTGTAAACCCAGAAGATGAACTTCATCAACACTTGAATTTACATAAAAATCCACACACTTTGGGATGGATAACAATATTTGTAATCTTTGGACTTCTTGGAGTTTGGGCAGTATTAGCTGATATTGAAACAAGCGTACAAGCTAGTGGAAAAGTTATTACAAAAGGGTACAAAAAAGCTGTGCAACATCCTATGGGTGGTATAGTAAAAGAACTAATGGTCAAAGAAGGTGATGAAGTTCAAAAAAATCAACCCCTCTTAAAGCTTGATTCTGTATCTGTTGAATCCCAATTAAACAGTACTATTATACAGTATGATGATCTATTGGTAAAAAAGGCTAGACTCGAAGCAGAATCAAACCTAAGCCATAATGCAGATTTTGACTCTATAAAACCACTTATTATAGAAAAATCAAAAGCAAAAGAACTCATTACAAAAGAAGAGGCTCTACTAAAGAGTAATCTAAAACAACTACAGCTAAAAAAAGCTCTTTTAGCTGATAAAAACAAGATACTTAAAACTCAAAACAGAGGTCTTGAGAGTAAAATAGAATCCAATAAACGAATACTTGAGTCATATGAAAATGAATTGAAAAAGTGGCAAAAGCTGTATGAGAGAAATATGACAGATGAACTAAAACTACTTGATAGAGAGAGAAAAATTGAACAGATCAAGGCTGATATTGCTACTGCCAAATCAAGAATAGAAGAGAATTTAGCAAATATAGAAGCAAACAAAAATCAACTAAGATTAGAAGAGGTAACCTTTATAGATAAAGCTAGACAAGAGTTAAAGGATGTAACATCAAAAATTGGTTCATACTATCAAAAAATTCTCTCTTTAACAAATGAGAAAAATAACTTAGTTATAAAAGCTCCAGATAGTGGAACTGTAACAGAGATGTCAATACATACAGAGGGTGAAGTTGTAACTCCAAGAAAACCCATTGCTTATATCGTACCACATAAAAATAAATTAGTACTTGAGATGTTCATAGAACCAACAGATATTGACAAAGTTCATATAGGACAACTTGCAGATATTCAATTTCCATCATATGTAGATCCTGCTGCTTTACCAATTGAAGCCAATGTAACTTATGTATCAGCTGATTCAATGACACCAGAGGGTTCTAAACAGAGTTTTTATAAAATCTTACTAGAAATAACTCCCAAAGGTATGGAAGCTATCAAAAAAAATAATTTTAATATAGTAGCAGGAATGCCAGCTTCTGCATTTATAAAAGCTGGTAAAAGATCATTTATGGGATATATATTGTTGCCTTTACAATCTCTTGTCAAAGGAGCTTTCCGTGCCAACTAACAATAGCCCAAGATACAAATCGCTACTTTTAAGTATTGTTTTATTGTCTGGTGCCTTGGCTGGAGGGAGTTTGAGTAATTTATGCTCAAATGGCATAAAAAGCCACCCAAAAATAAAGAGTCTAAGATACCAAGAGAGTGCAAAAGAGTTTGTATATAATCAAGGAATTGATCAATATCTACCACAAATTTCACTAACAGCAAATGCAGGATATGAGAAGTATAAATATGAGTATCCAACAAGAGATGTATGGCTTAATAATAGGTATTATCAATACACTCTAGTTTTTCAACAAGCAATATATGAGCCAGTACTGCTAAAGCAGATTACAGATTCAGCACTTAGAAGTAAACTCTCAAGAGTAAAAACAGCTGATGAGAAGGCTAGACTAGTTACACAAATTGCACAAACATCAATAGAACTTATAAGACTCTCCCAAATCAAAGATATATCACAAAAAAAGAGAGATTTATACCAAAAAGCATACAAACAGATACTATCAAAATTCAAAATGAAATTAGCTACCAAAACTGAATTAGCTCAAGCAAAAGCTAGACTTACTAAAAGTACAGGAGAATTAGCAAAGATTAAACAGCAATACAGATATACATTGAGTAATCTCAAATATCTAGCAAATACAAAGCATATACCAGCATCATTATCAAAAAAGAGATTTTATACAGCAACAGCATACAAAAAATTCAAGCAAGGTAGCCTAAAAAGATTACTAAAAAAGATAGAAAAAAATACTCAGGTAAAGATATATAAGGTATATTGCCAATTAGCTCAAAATCTAATTGAAATGAGAAAGGCAGAACACTATCCAACTATAAGTTTTAGAGCATCATATAATGATGGAGATTATGGTGATAGAACAGAGATGCTAAATCACTCTACCGTATCTCTACAGGTATCTGTACCCATATTTAAAAGTGGTTATACAAAAGATAGAGTAAATGAAGCTCAAGCACTCTTTTATTCTGCAAAAGAGGATCTTGATAACAGTAGATTAGAGAGCAAGGTATCAAT
>JAMOSA010000332.1 GCA_027063325.1 Campylobacteraceae bacterium | reverse complement strand
GTATCACACAAGCAGTTACAAATGCTTTGGATGTTGCAGATATTGTAGTAACTACCGGTGGTGTTAGTGTAGGAGATTTTGATTTTGTCAAAGATGTAGTAGCCAAAATCGGTGGGGAGGTACTCTTTAAGGGAGTCAGAATTAAACCAGGACAACATATAATGGTAGCAAGAGAAAAAGATAAATTTATAGTTGCACTTCCTGGTTTTGCATACTCTTCTACTGTTACAGCTTTGCTTTATGTAGTACCACTGATAGCTATGATGCAAAATCGTAAAAATCCAATCCAAAAGATAAATGCCAGACTCAAAGAGTCATTTACAAAAAGAGCCAAGAAGGCTGAATTTACCGCTTGTAATCTATATATTGAAGGTGGTGAATATGTAGTAGATTTTAAAAATAAAAAGGTAGGAACCAGTGCAATTTTAACAAATATGTTAGGTAGTGTGGGGTTGCTATATACCAGTGAAGATGAGAGTAATAAAGAAGTAGGTGAAGTGGTAGAAGTACTAATGATTTGATAAGCAGATAAAGTTTTACTGCTTTAGTGGTGAGGTTAAAGCCTCACTTTCAAGATGTATCAATTTTGGAAGTCATTAGGAGATGGAACTTTGGTTCCATATTAGTTTAAATTTTGATAATATGATTTGTTTCATCTATAAAATGCATAAAGTCAGATTCTTAGCCTCTTTTGTGGAGGGTATGCAGTACTGGTGTCTGCTACGGGCTTCAAACCCGATTATCTGTATAGATGACTATACAGAGGGAGGTTCGATTCCTCCACCCTCCAGCCAATACAGGATAAAAGTACACAAACTTACCTATTATGCTAAAATAGATTTATGAAAAAAGATATAAGTACCAAAGAGATTATAAAAGCAATAACCATAGATATAGCCAAATATATACTGAATCTGGAATTAGATAGTGTAAAATTCATAGACAAAGAACTCGATAGAATAGAAAAAAGAGAGGCTGATGTAGTAATCAAGTGCAAAATAGAAGGGCTTGATTCTATACTGCATTTGGAGATTCAAACAAATAATGATGCCTCTATGCCAAAAAGAATGCTGAGATACTTTGTAGATATATCCACTCTCTACCCAAATATACCAATCTATCAATACCTAATCTATATAGGTAAAAACAGATTAAATATGCAAGAGGCTATTATTGAAAAAAATATAAACTATCGCTATAATCTAATAGATATGCACCAAATCGATTGTCAAAAACTGATAGAGTTGAATACTCCAGAAGCATTGGTATTGAGTATATTGTGTGACTTTGGAGATAAAGATGAGTTGGATTTACTGATATATATCATAAAGAGATTAAAAGAGTTAACAAATAATGATTTATACAGATTTGGTAAATATATGCTAATGATAGAGACACTCTCAAGTAGTAGAGATTTAGAATCCAAAGTAAAGGAGGCAGAAGAGATGTTAAGAACAGTAGAGTTAGAGAAACTTCCAAGCTATGAGATAGGGTATGAAAAGGGTATTGAGAGAGGTATTGAAAAGGGTATAAGCAAAGGTGCAATGCAGACAAATCTCAAAAATGCAGTGATTATGATAGATAAATTTAATCTGTCAATAGATAGTGTGGTAAAAGAGTTGAATATAGACAAACAGGAGCTTTTGGAATATATGAAAAAAACTAAAAGATAAATAGTTGTCATATTAACCATTTATAAACCATATGATAATTACATTTGTGATAAAATCCTCCAATAAATTATAATCCAAGTTATTATATAAAATCTTGGTAAACTATAAAACAAAGGTGTTCTAATGTCAAAAAGAGAGATAAAAAAGGCAGTACTTGCATATTCTGGTGGACTTGATACCAGTATTATACTAAAGTGGTTACAAGATGAGTATGGTTGTGAAGTGGTTACTTTTACAGCTGATTTGGGGCAGGGTGAAGAGGTAGAACCAGCCAGAGAAAAAGCGATTGCACTTGGAATTAAACCAGAGAATATATTTATACTCGATTTACAAGAGGAGTTTGTAAAAGATTTTGTATTCCCAATGTTTAGAGCAAATGCCATATATGAGGGTGAATATCTGCTTGGTACCTCTATTGCAAGACCTCTTATTGCCAAAAAGCAGATTGAGATTGCTCATCAAACTGGAGCTGATGCAGTAGCTCATGGTGCAACAGGAAAAGGTAATGATCAGGTTAGATTTGAACTTGGATATTTGAGTCTGGATGCAGATATAGCTGTAATTGCTCCTTGGAGAGAGTGGGATTTAAACAGTAGAGAGAAATTATTAGCATATGCAAAAGAGCATGGCATAGCTATAGATACAAAGGGTAAAAAATCTCCATACTCTATGGATGCAAACTTATTGCATATATCATATGAAGGACAGATTTTAGAAGATCCAAATGCAGAACCAGAAGAGGATATGTGGCTGTGGACAAATTCACCACAAGAGGCTCCAGATCATCCAGAGTATATCACTATAGAGTACAAAAAAGGAGATCCGGTAGCAATTAATGGTGAAAAGATGTCCCCGGCTACAATTCTTAGAACACTCAATGAGTATGGAAACAAGCATGGAATTGGTCGTATAGATATAGTAGAGAATAGATATGTAGGTATGAAAGCCAGAGGTTGTTATGAAACTCCAGGTGGTACTATTATGCTAAAAGCACACAGAGCAATAGAGTCTATCTGTCTTGATAGAGAAGAGGCACACCTAAAAGATGAACTTATGCCAAGATATGCTTCACTCATATACAATGGTTACTGGTGGTCACCAGAAAGAGAGATGCTTCAAGCTGCTATTGATAAGACTCAAGAGTTTGTAGAGGGTGAAGTGAGATTGAAACTCTATAAAGGTAATGTTATAGTAGTAGGTAGAAATTCACCTGTTTCACTCTACTCTCCAGAGCATAGTACCTTTGAAGAGGATGAAGTATATAACCAAAAAGATGCAGAAGGGTTTATTAGATTAAATGCTCTTAGATTTATTATTGAGGGTAAACAGCAACCAGATAGACACAGTAAGGTAGTAGTACCCACTCAAGAAGAACAAGAGAGTGAACCAAAAGAGAGCGAAAGCGAAGAAGATGGAGTAGTATCTTTATTTAAAAAGATATTCTCATAATATCAAATTGCACTCTTTTTGAGTGCCTTATCTAATAAAGGGATGGTTGGTGGTGAATATATTTAGTAGTAGAATTGTTTTTATAATATTATTTATAGCTACACTACTATACTCAAACTCTATAGATATTTTAAATACCAATAGAAGTAATATTAATGAACCTTTGGATAAACCTATAAAAAAGGTAATTATCCTCAAAGAAAAAAAGTCAAAAGTATCAAATCGTTTAAAACCAGTTCCTAAAATTTATGAAGACAAAGAGAATAAGCTACAGCTTGAAGAGAGTGAATTGGGGTTTGATTTGGTTAGTCTTATCAAAAAAAAGAGAAAAGTTATAAAAAACCATATACCAACAAAAGAGCAGATTCAAAAAATTAGACAAAAGAGATTAGCTAGACGCAAAAAGATTCAGGAGTTGGCAAAAAAGAGAAAAAAAATGATAAAAAATGGTGTTGGGTTACCAGATAAAGAGAGTTTGATTGATGTAACTAATACTACCGATTTAGCTCAGGCTACTGCTTTAAATCCATTGGATATTCTCAAAGCAAAACAGATAAAAGAGAATAAAAAATCAAAACATATCTATGTAGGAGAAGAGTATCCGCAGGAAAAAACAAAAGTTAATATATCAATAATAGATGTAGTTGGTAAAAAATCAAAAGGTATAAAGGGGATAGCAAAATTAGCTATTATTATAGATGATGTTACCCACAAAAGACAACTTAAAAAGATTTTATCTTTGCCTATTAAAGTAACTCCATCTATATTTCCACCATCTGAGATGTCATCTCACAGTAATAGATTGGCTATTGGATTAAAACACTTTATGATACATTTGCCTTTACAATCAGGAAGCAAAAGAATGAATAGAATGAAAAATACACTTTTTGTATATAATAGTGATACAAAATTCAAACAAAGAGCCAAAGAGATAAGAAGACTCTTTCCAAATGGTAAATTTATAAATAATCATACAGGTAGTGTATTTACATCAAACTATGAAGCTATGAATAAGCTATATAGTTATCTAAAAGATGAAGG
Source organism: Campylobacteraceae bacterium (assembly GCA_027063325.1). Classification (GTDB taxonomy): domain Bacteria; phylum Campylobacterota; class Campylobacteria; order Campylobacterales; family Sulfurovaceae; genus Nitratifractor. The sequence goes on along the minus strand of JAMOSA010000332.1, from coordinate 165 downwards.
ATTCCAATTTATAGACAGTAGAACTGCTGCTAACTCAAAGATAAGAAGAATTGCCAAAGAGCATAATGATCCATATATAAGTAGAGATATATTTTTGGATAATATTCAAAATGTATCATATATCAAAAACCAATTGAAAAAAGCAGTAGCAATTGCCAAAAAAAG
>JAMOSA010000331.1 GCA_027063325.1 Campylobacteraceae bacterium | reverse complement strand
TGCTGAGAGTGCAGGAATTTCCGGTAAAAAATTTTCCAGTTCCAACTCATTGATTTTCTCTTCATCTTTATCTACAACTACTACCCTAGTACCTGATTCATTGATCTTTTTGATAACACTTTTAGTTATATTATTGTATCCAAGTACTATAATAAAAGGCTCTTGTAACTCTTTTATTTTGTTTTTGAACTTAATAATTGTAAACTCTCTAGCAAGTCTTTTATCCTGTATCAAAGCAACAATACTCCCAATCCCATAAAACCAGCCAATTACAGTTAGATATATACAAAATGATACCCAAAGCCTTTGTTGATATGTAAATGTATATGGAGCTTCCCCAAAACCAATAGTAGAAGCCATATAACTTACAAAATAGAATGCATCAAAAAAACTCATTTTATATGGGTTACCATTATCATCAATACCTGGTATAAGAGTAAGTCCCAATATTGATATGGAAAAAGTAATGATAATTACCAAAAATGGAGCCCTCATCCTACGGGCTATAATCCATATTGTATTATTATTGTTTTCCATATACTATCTCTTTGATTTTAAGGTATCTCCGATAAAGAGTAAAACAGATATAATATTTGCCATCAAAGCACCCCCTGATAGGGATATAACAGCAACTGTACTCTCCATATTCATTCCACCAAGTACATAATGAGATATTGCCCAAATAGAAGCTGAAGCAATAAGCTGAATATCTGCAACCAAACTTGTAGCAAGAAGTACTGAACCAAGTTGAGTTTTATCCCCTAGTTTCATAATAGTAGCTATGAAATTTATAACAATAGCTGCAAAAAGCTCATAAGCACTGTGATATTGTAAATCTGCAGGATTACCATAAAAAAATCCAAAGTTTATTGTCATTGCCAATATAATAAAAAATCCAGAAATAACTTTTTGTGTATTCATACACTCCCTTTTTAAGTCAAAGTCAAATATATTTAATTTGACAAATTTGTATTTGTTAGTGTATGACTAAATATGTTAAACTAGACTTATTAGTCTATTTTTAAATGCTACATAGGTAGAATTATTAGATTTTAAAAGTGAATATAATTACAATAAAAAAAGGAGTTTAAAATGGAGAGCATAAAGGTAGTATGTCCAAATTGTCTAAAGGTAAATAGAATTCCTAAAAAAGATCACTATAATAAGGCAAATTGTGGATATTGTAAAAACTCTTTGTTACATACAAAACCAAAAGAGGTAGATGCAAATACATTTTCTCACTTTATAAATAATAGTGATTTACCAATTGTTGTGGATTTTTGGGCACCTTGGTGTGGACCTTGTCGTATGATGGCACCAAATTTTGAACAAGCCTCATTAAATATGCCAATAAAAGCCCAATTTCTCAAAGTAAATACCGAATCAGAACAAATGCTAGGAGTTCAGTATGGTATTCGATCAATTCCAACTATGATAATATTTAAAAATGGTCAAGAGGTAGATAGAGTAAGTGGAGCATTAAATACCCAACAGATTATAGAGTGGGTCTCAAGATACTCATAATACTCTTATTTGTCAATATGAGCTTAAAGCCAAAAGCTTTGAGCTTTTAGAGAGTATCAGTTATAAGAGTTTTTTGGCAAATGCTACAGCTTCACTGTTTGGATTGTCTCCACCTATAATTCTAGCAATTTCCAAAACTCTATCTTGACCATTTAAAATCTTTATAGTACTTTTGTTACTCTTTTTGGTAACAAGTATATGATTATTTGCAACAGCACTTAAATGAGGCTGATGGGATATTGCAAATATCTGGTAACTTTTGGCAAGTTGTGCAATCATATTGGCTATAGCAATAGATTCATCACCACTTACATTTGCATCAATTTCATCTAAAAATATAACTCCATTCTCTTTGGTTCTTTTTGCTACTACACTCATTAATGCTAATCTAAGCCTATTAAATTCACCTCCGCTAAGAGTAGAAATTTTTGAATTGTTAATCTTTATATTGATATTATCAACTCCACACTCATACAAAGGTATATTTTCAAATACAAATAAAGCCTCTGGAAGTTTTAGTGATTTTAATATATTATTTAACTCTTTTTCTATGATTTTGGACTCTTTTTTTCTATATCTACTCAATCTTTTTGCCAACTCTTCAAGTGTACTCTTTTCAGATTCCAAAAAGTGTATCAATTCACTCTCACTCTCTTCTATATGCAAATAACTGTTTAACTCTTTTTCTTTCTCTCTTTTGTAATCTAAAGCTTTGGATATTGAGCCATATCTTCTAACAAGAGTATCCAAAGATTCCAATCTATCTAATACTCCTTCTATATCAATCTCATTTAACTCTTCTGCTAATAGTTGCATAGAGTCTATATCAGATCTTAATCTGTTTATAGCTTCACTAAAGTAGCTGCTATCCATATCAGCAAGCGTATAAAATTCCAAAACAGTATCTTCTATCTCAAACAGATTGGATACTTTTGAAATTGCACTGTTTAATTTATCTACTCTTGAGAGTTTCTGTTTAATATCCAACAGTTTCTCATATTCACCCTCTTTTGGATCAATTTTAGAGATTTTATCTATCTCAAATCTGGTAAACTCCATAAGTTCAGCCAACTTTTCCCTACTGTTTTGCAATTTTTTAAATTCTGCTTTTTTACTCTTGTATATTTTGTATCTATTTGTATATTCATTTAGCAAACTATTGTACTCTTTGTCTTTTATACCAGAACTATCTATCATTTTGATTAAATTACTGTTTTCAAACCCACTTTTGTCTCTTACACTCAAGTGATGTACTACTCCTCCAAAAAGCATCTTTAACTTTCTGTGGGATATATTTTGATTGTTTATATAATATCTTGTTCTCTCTTTTTTGATAGCTCTTATAACAACACTCTCATCTATATCATAAGCTTCACTGTATAAAGAGTCCGGTTTTTTCAACTCTGTTTCACACAAATGTGCTTCAGAGTTACCATATCCGAAGTTTGCCAACATTGCCTGAAGCAAAAGAGATTTACCAGCTCCACTAGATCCTGTAAATACTGTCAAACCTTCACGAAACTCTATATCTACTTCATCAAAGTGAATTAAATTTTTTATATATAATCTCTCTACCATACAGCCACCTGTTGTTTATAGAATGTGAGAAATTTTATCAGTATATTTAGTATAGGAGATGATTTTATGTCAAAATGACATATCTATAATTTATAATTTGGCATCTGCTATTGTCAAAGCAAATATTACATCTACTCCTTTGCTAATCAATGTATTTTTTGCCTCTTGAAGTGTCAAAGATGTAGTGACAATATCATCAATCAATATTACCTGAATATCTCTTTTGCCTGTGTATATAAACTCTCTTGGATTATTCAATCTAAACTCTTTTGACTTACCTGCATACTTTACAGGATTTAAAGCTCTTAAAGAGTTGTAAAGAGGTATAATTTTGGTACTTTTTGAGTAGTGTGCAAGAAGTGCAGTGTGTGAATACCCATTGGTTACTCTATCATCAATTGGAATAATATATATACTATCCAACTCTTCTACAAATTTTTGTAAAAATGGTCTAAATATCAATCTGCCAAACAGTTTATATACTCTATATCCCAAAGGAGTATGCTTTGTCAACAGAAGAGACTCTATATTGTGATAACCAAAAAAACTGATAATATTCAAATCATTTTCATACCTTGTAGTAATTGTGGGTTTTAGTAACTTACTTTGGCAACTCTTGCATATTACATCAAAAGATAGTTTTTGACAAACTATACATCTCATGGAGTATTTAGAAATCTCTTTATGATTTTAACAGTTTCAGGATTATCCATTATATCTCCATGGGTTGTATCATCTACAGTATAAACTTCAGGTTTTGTCTTTTTAAAAGCTTTGATCAATTTATAACTGTATTTATGAGGTATTACTTTGTCATTCTCTGCCAGGACTACAAGAGTTTTTGATTTGATACCAGGTACATAAAGCAGTGTATCAAAGTTATCTTTCAACAACAGTTTTACCGGAACAAAAGGGTATCTGTATGATGCTATATCTGCAATCGAACTGTATGGTGTAACAAGTACCAACTTGTTTATATCTCTTTCATTAGCTATATATGAAGCTATAGTACTTCCCAAACTCCTCCCTATTGATGTTATACTTTTGTATCTTGTACAGATTTTATCATACAAAAGTATAGCATCATGCAAAATGGAGTCTTTTGTAGGTTCTCCTCCACTGGCACCATAGCCTCTGTAGTGCATAAAATAGATTGCAAAGTTATTAAACTCTTGTGAAAGAGTATCAATATCCTGCCAGTAATTTTCACTGTTTCCAGCAAAATATAGTAATGC
>JAMOSA010000330.1 GCA_027063325.1 Campylobacteraceae bacterium | reverse complement strand
TGGATTTATGACTGAATATAGCGGTACTGGTTACTTTTTGTTAAATCTATCAAAATTTACAGAGTTTATGGCAGTATTTGCAGGTGCAGGAGCTTTGTATCTGGGAGCTTACAAAGGTTTTTGGTTTAATAGTTATTTTTGGTTTTTGATAAAGATGCTCTTAATTGGTATGCTTATGATAACTATTCGAGCAGCAACTCCTCGTATAACACTCTCTCAAATGCTACTGTTTTCATGGAGATGGTTGGTACCACTATCACTTATTAATATGGCATGGATAATTTTAGCAAAATCACTATTCTTTACAGGAGCATAAACTATGTTTGTAACCGATTTTATAGAAAAAGTAGCCAGAGTATCAAAAGCTCTTGCTACCAAAAGTCCAGCCCAACCAGATGTACACAAAAAAGCAGTTCATCATCCAAACAGATACAGAGGTCAGCATGATATAAACTATGAAACCTGTATAGGGTGTGATGCCTGTAACAAAATATGTCCTGTAAATGCAATCAAGATGAAACATCTTCCGTTTCGCAAAAGAAATATAGTACCAGAAGTAAACCTCTCTGTATGTATATTTTGTGGATTGTGTGAAGAGGTATGCCCCACAAAACCAGAAAAGTCTATCAAACTAAGTGGCGGTAGATATGATATGCTAACTGGAGGTTGGCACAAAGATCAAGATGAGTTTTGGGTACATGTAGATATTCCCCAAGAGTATATAGACAGCAGATTGGAAGCTGAGGAGGCAGAGAGAGTCAAAAAAGAGATGTTAAAAAAGAAAAAAGAGGCTAAAGCCAGACTAAAAGTAGAAAATGGTAAAAAGGAGTCCAAATGACAATACTACTACTTACTCTTATATTGATTTTGGCTGTAGCTTCACTCACTATGAAAAAGAGTGTATCTGCAATAATATCATTTGCCATTATGATGCTTTTGCTTGGTATATACTATATTTCACTCCACGAAAAGATGCTTGGATTATTTCAGATATTTGTATATACAGGTGGTATTGTAGTATTGATGCTATTTGGGGTTACTATCATAGGCAAAGAGTTTCCAAAGGCCAAAAATAGAGCTTGGGCATCTTTGTTTGCATTTATATCATTTGTAGCATTAAGTTGGCTATTTATATCTACAGTTTCAAGCTTAGATATTGTAAATTCAAACCATATTGAGATTAATAATCTCTTTGCTCAAAAATATAGCTTTGTTGTTATTTTGTTTGCACTTATTGGTATATCACTAATGTATGCAACCATATCTATGGCAAAAGTACTTCGCAATAGAGGCAAAAAGGAGAGTTAATGAGTATATTTATAACGCAGATGCTTTTTGCATTTGCACTATTTGGAATAGGTCTTTATGGAGTAAGCTCAAACAGAGATTTTCTTAGAATATTTTTTGCACTGGAGATGATGCTAAATGCTGTTATTATGATGCTTGCAACTACAGCTTATCATCTTGGATTGAGCGAAAATATTCCACTAGCTTATATGATTATGGTACTTGCTACACTAGAAGCTGGTATTGGAGTTTTGATATTTGCCTCTGCAAACAAAATAAGCGGTAAAATATCTCCAGATGAGTTTTCCTCCAAGGAGGTACTGCAATGACAATAAATAGTTTGGTCTATATACTGTTGCTTTTACCTATGATATCAGCTCCAATTGCATATATTGCAGGTAAAAAAAAGTCCAAATATAGCTTTTGGATAGCTGAATTTGTAGGTTTTGCACTATTTGTTATCAGTGTAACTTTGGCAATAAACTATAAAGGTGCATATGATATACCAATAGAGTGGTTTAGATTTGGAGATTATATTTTGCCATTTGGCATATATATAGATAAACTCTCTATTGTAATGCTACTAATTGCAACAGGTCTTGGAGCTTTGGATATTCACTTTGCCCATGATTATATGAAAGATGATCCGCACAAACCCAGATACTACTCTCAAGTACTCTTTTTTATTGGTGGTATGATTTTGCTTGTAAGTGCAAAAGAGCTTACAGGTCTATTTGTAGGTTGGGAGTTTATGGGACTTGCATCATATCTGCTTATCTCATTTTGGCACCACAAAAAAGATCCAGCAGATGCTGGTATGAGTGCATTTTTATTTACCAGATTTGGTGATATATTCTTGTTTGCCGCAATAGGAGTACTATTTTATGCGACATCAACACTAAATATGGTAGCACTAAATAGATTATCTCTTGATGGTAGGCTGGATGAATCATTGATGTTTATTGTAGCTATTTTTATATTTATAGCAGCTATTGGAAAATCTGGTCAATTTCCACTCTTTCCGTGGCTTATGAGGGCTATGGAGGGACCAACTACTGTATCAGCACTAATTCATGGTGCTACAATGGTAAATAGTGGTATATATATAGTGGCAAGATTGTTTGATTTTTATATGGTAGCAGATGCTTTGATAGTAGTAGCTACCATTGGAGCTATTAGTGCATTTTTGGGGGCTACAAGTGCTTTGGTACAGAGTGAACTCAAAAAAGTTCTTGCATACTCTACAATGTCTCACCTCTCTATTGCTTTTGTTGGTCTAGGTGCTGGTTCACTGGCTGCTGGTATGACACACTTGGTAAATCATGCTGTATTTAAAGCACTTCTGTTTTTGGGTGCTGGGGCTGTTATTATGTCTGCTGGTCATATCAAAGATATGTGGAGACTTGGAGGTCTTGGTAGAAAACTAAATGGTGTAGCTCTTTTTATGGGAATTGGAGTATTGTCTCTTAGTGGTATTCCTCCATTTAGTGGATTTTATTCAAAAGATGCTGTTATCACATTTGCTATTACTAACCCAGATACAAATGGAACTGTATCATATCTTGTAACAATAGCCGGATTACTTTCAGTTGCTTATATTACTAGATTGTGGATACTTACCTTTGCAGGAGAACCAAGAGACAAAGATGTATATCAAAAGGTCAAAAAGCCATCAAGATTTTGGATATTAACTCCACTTGCTATTATGGCAACAGCTACATTTTTGCTTGGATTTATGCAAAATAAAATTGCAAAAGCTGTATCTGGTACCATACTTGAAGTACCTCATATAGAAGGTCTGTTTACAGGACTTATGATTGGTATTATATTACTTGCTTTACTTGTATATCTATTTTATCTAAAGAGATTGGATATAACTCAAAAAATGGCTCAACAACCATTGATGAAGGCTATCCATTTAGTACTCTTTAATGGTTGGTTTGTAGAGTATATTATACACTGGATTAGTAAAAATATATTTATAAAAACGGTTGCAAAATCTATAAACTGGACAGATAAAAGTATAGTAGATGGTGCCATTAATGCTACAGTACCACTAACAAAAAAGGTTCATAAACTCTTTGGTTATACATATACTCCACAAGCTGGAGGAAACAGCGGAGCTATGGTAGCAGGTTTGGGATTACTGCTAATAGCAATTATTGCAGGAGGCATACAATGATAAGTATAGGTATATATATGATAGTAATCCCTATAATATTGGCTGTAGTATTGGGACTTTTTACACCATCTAAAAGTACTATTGCTAAATATATAGCACTTTTAATATTTGGTTCAATGTTGAGTGAATCTATATCACTTCTAAATAGAGTACCAAAAGAGGGATTTTTGAATCTGGGCAATTATCTAAAAGTGGAAAATTTTCCATTTGAACTCACTCTTCAGGTAGATACACTAAGTACTATTATGCTGATACTTACATCTTTGCTTTTGATACTTGTTACACTCTCAAGCTGGAATCAAAAGAGTAGCAGATATTTTGTACTCCTTATAATGTTTAGCGGATTTATATATGGTCTGTTTATGAGTACCAATCTATTGTGGTTTTTTATATTCTGGGAACTTACACTTATACCTATGTATTTTCTTATAGGTATTTGGGGTGCTGAGGGTAGAATATATGCTGCTATAAAATTTTTCCTATATACTCATTTTGCCTCTATGCTTATACTATTGGCACTCTTTTTGATATATTCTCAAACAGAAATAATGGATATATCTTTGCTAAAAGAGAGTATGATGGCTACACCTGCTCTTGTATGGTGGCTTATGTTTATAGGTTTTGCAGTAAAGATGCCTATATTTCCATTTCATACATGGTTGCCAGATGCCCATGTACAAGCTCCAGCTCCAATTTCAGTACTACTTGCTGGAGTATTATTAAAAATGGGGGCTTATGCTTTGATTAGATTCAATATACTAATAATGCCCCAAAGTGCAAAAGAGTTTGCATGGATACTTTTGGTACTTGGTACTATAACTATATTCTATGCAGGATTTATGGCACTATATGAGAAGCATCTCAAAAAGATGGTAGCATATAGTTCAAT
>JAMOSA010000329.1 GCA_027063325.1 Campylobacteraceae bacterium | reverse complement strand
GCTATGTACCAAACTATCCAGCATCTCATGGGTGTATTAGAATGGAAAATGGTTTTGCACAAAAGATGTTTAGATGGGCAAGTGTTGGAACAAGAGTACAAATCAAAGGTACATCACCATCTTATGTAAGCAGAAAAAGATCAAGTATTGGTAGTTTAGCATCAACTACAAATGAAAGTAGTAGAGGAGCAACTTCTTTAAACTTCAATAGTAACAAACCATTAAGTCTATTGAGTTCTAACCCAAAAAAAGTAAATGCCACAACTACAAAAAGAACTTTCAAGAAGAAAAAATATGCTACTAATAATTATTCCAAATACAAAACAAGAAAAAGTCACAGATACAGCAAAAAATACAAGACAAAAAAAAGAGTTTATATAGCAGAAAGAGAACAAACACATCCACTAGCTATGCTAAAAGATTAACAAAGGTTCAGGCAGAACTCTCCTGCCTCTACACTGCACATAATCAAACTTTCATCTCCTTTATATAAAAATTCTCTCAATTTCAGCAAAATATCAGCCAACTGTTATAATATGCAAAGTTTATCTATACAGTATCAAAGGACAAATATGCCAAACAGTTTGATAAATGAACAATCACCATACTTAAAACAGCATGCCAATAATCCCATAAACTGGTATCCATGGACGAAAGAGGCATTTGAAAAGGCAAAAGCAGAAGATAAAATGATATTTTTATCTATCGGATACAGTGCTTGTCACTGGTGCCATGTAATGGAGATAGAATCTTTTGAGAATAAAAAGATAGCATCTTTGCTAAATAGATACTTTATATCTATAAAGGTTGACAAAGAGGAACGCCCTGATATAGATAGACACTTTCAAGATGTTTTTATAACAATGAATGGAAGAGCCGGTGGTTGGCCTTTGAGTATATTTATGACTTATAATAAAATACCTCTATATAGTGCTACATATATACCTCCAAAACCACAATATGGTATGATGGGATTTGCCGAACTTCTTGAATTACTTGCAAACAGATACAAAAATGAAAAAGAGAATATGATCAAAAAGGGTCAAGAGGTGTTAGCCTTTATGCAACCCAAACAAAAGATTGAAGCAACAAAGATTGATAATTCACTTGAAACCAGATTTATAAAACAGATTGAATCTCTATTTGATTCTATAAACGGTGGCTTTGGTTCTGCTCCAAAATTTCCTCATACTTCTACTTTGAGACTGGTTATGAGATTATACAAACTGGGATTATCCAAAAAAAGACTTGAAAATATAGTAACTCATACATTATATAAGATGAGTAGTGGTGGTATGTATGATTTGGTTGATGGTGGCTTTTGCAGATATAGTACAGACAGTAAATGGTTGATTCCTCACTTTGAAAAGATGCTTTATGATAATGCCTTGTTATCAGAGATATATTTAGAAGCTTGGCATATATTTGGTATAGATAGATTTAAAGATATTGCATTTGAGATACTGGAGTATCTATATAACAAGATGCAGCAAAATAATCTATACTTCAGTGCCAGTGATGCAGACTCAAATGATGGTGAAGGGGGATACTATATATACAGTTATGAAGAGATTAAAAAGTTGTTTGATAAAGAGGAGTTTGACAATAGTATTGATTTGCTAAAAAGGCTTGGCTTTAGCAGTGAGGGTAACTTTGAGAGTAGAAATGTTGTAAGAGTTGAAAATATAGATGATTTTACAGACAAAGATATACAAAAAGCTATTAATCTATTGGCACAAATAAGAAAGAGTAGAGAGTATCCAACAATTGACAAAAAGATACTTACATCATGGAATGCAATGGTAATAAGAGCTATGTTTAAAGCAGGAAGAGTAGAATCAAAATATACCAGCAGAGCCACAGAATCACTAAAGGCATTAGAGAAAAAGATGAGCAAAGATGTAAAACTATATCATAGTGCATTAATAGATGCCACTCCAACAATTGAGGGATTTTTGGAAGATTATAGCTATCTTATATCTGCACTGCTTGAAGGGTATCAGACAACACTAAATAAGATGTATCTAACAAGAGCTACAAATTTGGCAAATGAAGCAATAAAGAGATTTTACAATAATGGTAGATGGAAAATTGGAAATGGAGAGTTTCAAGACTTTGTAGAAGATACTGATGGAACCTTTCCATCACCTTTGGCAGTAATGGCAGAAAATCTGCTGACTTTAAGAAGTCTGGTTGAACCTGTATATGAGAAGTTTGTATATCGTACTATTGAGTTACACTCTTATGAGCTTATGAGACAACCTATATCAAGACCACTTCTTAGTGAAGTTGCCATTAGAAAAAATAGAGATGATATGATAATCAAAGCTCAACCAAAACTGTTACAAAAGCATATATCACACATAGATACTCTACCCTACCCTTGGGTATTTTTGCGTACAACATTAGAAGATAATTATCAATTGTGTAGCAACAGTGGATGTTTTGCAAACAGTAAAGAGTTTGAAGATATAGAAAAAGAGTTGAAAAAAGTTACAAAGTTAGGATAGTTTATGTATGGATTTTATCGTTTGGCTGTAGCTGTTCCAAAACTTATATTAGCTAACAGCAATAAGAATATTGACAATATCATATCACTCTTAAAAGAAGCAGACAAATTGGATGTATCTATTATTCTGTTTCCAGAACTATCAATTACTGGATACAGTATTGGAGATCTCTTTTTTCAACAAAGAGTATATGAATCACAACTAGATGCACTAAAAAAACTGCTAGAGTATAGTAAATCTACAGATATGTTTATTGTAATTGGTGCTTTTATCAAGTATCAAGACAGATTATACAATTGTGCCATTGCTATACAAAGTGGAAAAATTGTAGGAGTTGTACCAAAAATTCATATACCAAACAAAAAAGAGTATTATGAGTACAGATACTTTGTAAGCGGAAGAGATATAAAAGATACTACCATTTCACTACTAAATCAAAATGCTCCTTTTGGTATAGATATGATATTTGAAGATGGCAATGGTGTAGCAATTGGTATAGAGATATGTGAAGATTTATGGGCAGTAGAACCACCAAGTGGAAAATTGGCTGTAAATGGAGCAAATATTATATTAAATCCAAGTGCCAGTAATGAGCTTATATCCAAATCTGAATATAGAGATATGCTTGTATCATCTCAAAGTGCCAGAACAATATCAGCTTATGCATACTGCTCCAGTGGAGTTGGAGAAAGCAGTACAGATACAATCTTTGGTGGTGATTCAATGATATATGAAAATGGTACTCTTTTGTGCAGAGGTCAAAGATTTGGCCACAACTTACTAAATACAGCAGATATTGATATAGAAAAATTATCCTCTGTTAGATTATCTGAAACTGCATATTTTAACTCAGAGATTTCAAAAGTTACAAGAGTATCTATCAATACCATTAAAGAGATAAATGATATAGACAGATTTATAGATCCATACCCTTTTGTACCCTCAAACCCTGCACAAAGAGATAAAAGATCCAAAGAGATTACAGATATTCAAGCCTATTCACTAATTCGCAGAGTCAAACAAAGCCAGGTAAGTAGTTTGGTTATTGGTATATCCGGAGGGTTGGATTCTACTTTGGCTCTTCTTAGCATATACAAAGCTGTAAAGATTATGAATTGGAACAGTAAAAGTATAATAGCTGTTACAATGCCAGGATTTGGAACTACAGACAGAACTTATAATAATGCTGTTAACCTATGCAATAAACTAAATGTAACACTCAAAGAGATTCCAATAAAAGAGTTGTCTCTTTTGGAATTTGATGCAATTGGTCATAGTGAAGATATAAAAGATGTAGTATATGAAAATGTTCAAGCTAGAATAAGAACATCTATACTTATGAATCTAGCAAACAAATATAATGGATTGGTTATAGGTACAGGTGATTTGAGTGAAATAGCTCTTGGGTGGAGTACATACAATGGAGATCATATGAGTATGTATGCAATAAACAGTGGTATTCCAAAAACACTTGTTAGATACTTAGTAGAGTATTATGCTCATCAATATCAAGATATTAGTAATATCCTAATAGATATTTTGGATACTCCAGTATCACCTGAACTGTTACCGCATCAAGATGGAAAAATAGTACAAGAAACAGAAGAGATAGTAGGCCCTTATGAGTTGCATGATTTCTTTTTGTATCACTTCATCAGATATGGAACAAAGCCCAAAAAGTTGCTATACTTAGCTAACAAAGCTTTTAAAGAGTATAAAAAAGATTTTATTAAAAAATGGCTAAAAGTATTTTTACAAAGATTTTTTACGCAGCAATTTAAGCGTTCTTGTATGCCAGATGGTCCAAAGGTAGGAACAGTAAGCCTAAGCCCAAGAGCTGATTGGAGAATGCCAAGTGATGCCAATGCAGATA
>JAMOSA010000328.1 GCA_027063325.1 Campylobacteraceae bacterium | reverse complement strand
TCGTTATTTTCAAACTCAAAAACTAATATGCTCCATCTTTGATAATTACTGCTTTGAATGTCTTTAATAGTATTACTATATCCATCCAAAGATTCCAATTTCTAATATACCATACATCTATTATTGATCTTTGCTCAAAATCTATATCATTTCGTCCACCTACTTGCCACAATCCTGTAATTCCTGGTCGTACACTAAGGATTACACTATATCTACTACCCATATCACCCTTTTCATTTGGCATATATGGTCTAGGACCAACGAGGCTCATTTCACCCTTTAGTACATTAAATATCTGAGGTAATTCATCAAGTGAACTCTTTCTTAAAAACTTTCCAACAGGTGTAACTCTGGGATCATTTTTGTATTTGTGATACTTTTGATAATAATCTATCTCATCTGGATTGTTTTGTAGATACTCTTGTAGTATTATATCTCCATTATCTACCATAGTACGGAATTTATAACAATAAAACAATTTTCCATTTTGTCCAAGTCTTTGTTGTGTAAAGAGTATATCTTTGCCACTTTTTTCTATATATATCAAAATAGCAATAATACCCATAACAGGAAGCAAAATTGGCAAGAGTAGTATAGAAGCAGTATAATCAAATGTATATTTGACAAACTTTCTATATCTGCTTTTGAGTCTATTTTTCAGGCTTATTAGATTTTTGCGAACATTAAAGAGTTCATACATTGTAGATCTTGCCAAATCAAAATCATTTAGCAGTGGTACAAAAAGTACTTCGTGGTTACTTCTAAGCTGTCTGTCTATTGTTTGACTCAAAGAGGCTATATCCATACCCTTTGAACTGATTAGTACAGTATGAGCATCTTCATCCTCTTTTGCCTCTTTGTAACCTAAATAGAAATTACCAAATATCTCTTGCTTTAAGAGTTCATCATCTCCATACACTTTTGCCCTCTTTTGCCAAAGTTTGGTATAGTAGAGCAGATTTTTGACAATACGCTTAAATAGTGGCAATAAAAAAGCCATAATAGCAAATGATAGTACAATTACAACTCTTGAGTACTCTTGTACACTTTTTGTAATTGCCAGATAGGCAAGTAGTATAACAAGAGCAAAAAATATCCCTTTAAACAGCAACCAACTCTCATGCCAAAAGTCATATCTGTGGGTATATAACCCCTCATATACAAATATAGATATAGGTATTATATAAAATGCATAAAGAGTCAAATAGTTTTGTAGAGCAAAATCGTGTGTAGTAAGAATTGTTAATGAGTTTCTAAGCTCATATGCTAAAGTTACAGAGAGTGCTATTGCCAATATATCTACGATAATTATTATCAATTTAGCAAATAACTCTCTCATAAATCCCCACTCAATATTTTTTTTTATTATATCAAATGAGTATAAAGAAGAGTACAAAAGTCTGGAGTAACTACAACAGTTACCCCAAACATACCAGATACTATTTCTCTTTTACATATTTTGTACCACCAAAGACTATATTTATATCTCCCTCTTGCCAGAATATTGTTCTCCATACCTGATAGTATATATGAAACATTACCCAAGCAATAATATAATACATAGTCTCATGATGAGATATGCGTACATCCATATATGTACCACCTGTAAATGATACTGTCCAATCTGTAAATAGGTGTAACATCCAAGGCCACCATGAACCAATTGAGCTTAGACCACTCTCTAATCCATGTACATAAAGCTGTAATCCAGTAAGTAGCATCCAAGCAAGCATTAGATGGAATATCAAGAAAAATACAGTATTGAAGCTATCTGCATGAGAGCTATCAAACTGTTTTGCTCTGTTGAATGTAATCAAATTGCCAAGTACTGCCAAAAATTCCATAAAATTTTGTGCAGTTGGCAGTATCTTTTTGTAAGGCTTTTCAAATCTGCTAAAAAAGTATAGATATGCTATTACTATAGAGCTGACATCAAATATAATTGCAGCCATAAAGTGTACCCATCTATTCCATGCCATTACATACTTATCAACTGCTGGATCAGATATAAAGCTCTGATAGTATGGGTGTCCTATATAGAGTCCAGTAGCAACTGCAGCTACCATACATATAGCTACCACCCAATGGTTGATACGCATAAATGTAGTCATTCGTTTGACTCTTTTATATCCACTTTTACTCATAATGCCCTCCTTTATATAGAGCAACTTGTTGATACCTTGAAGCTTCCCAACTCTTTGCCTTTGGTATCTACTATATGCACAGCACAAGCGATACAAGGATCAAAACTGTGGATAGTTCTTAATATCTCTAATGGTTGATTAGGATCTGCTACCTTGGTACCAATAAGAGCTGCTTCATAAGCTCCCATTCTACCTTTGTTATCTCTAGGAGCCGCATTCCATGTAGATGGTACTACTGCTTGATAATTCTCTATCTTGCCATCTTTTATCTTGACCCAGTGACCCAATCCACCTCTTGGAGCCTCTGCCAATCCATAACCTTTGGCATCTTTACTTACTTTGTCAAAATCAAACTCAGTCCATGTAGATAGATCCCCACTTGCTACATTTGCGGCCAATTCATCTATCCAATCCATCATTACATCAGCCATCATTTCAGTCTCAATAGCTCTTGCAGCTGTTCTTCCAACAGTAGAAAATAGTACAGAAGCCGGAGCTGCTTTATTAAGCCCCAAATGACCACCAAGTTTTTCCAAGAAATTCATTACATACTTTGTAATTCTCTCATCTTTAGCTGCAACACCTACAACCATTCTAGCCAGTGGTCCTACTTCTACTCTGTTATCATCATATATTGGAGATTTGATCCAACTATACTTCTCTTTGGTTTTTAGATATGCATATCCATCATCTTTTTTCTCAAGTCCTGTATAGTGAGGTATAGTTGTACCATCAAATGGATGTTGAGGACCTTTTGCATCATACCAAGCATGTGTTACATCCTCTGTTACTTTGCTTTGATCAAATGGTATAACCTTGCTTAAATCACCATTTAGTACTACACCAGCAGGAAATAGCAAAGCAGCTTTATAAAATTCATTATCATCTAATCTAAAATCACCATATGTCATATAGTTTTTCAAACCACCACCTGTACCATCTAAAGCTTCATCAGAATATACAGTACCTGCCATGGCAATATCAGCAAGATAAGCATTTTTGATAAAGTTTCTGGCTTTATTTAGTAGTGATTTAAACTCTGCATTTCTAGCTGGATTTTGAATATCTTGTACACAAGTTACTCCACCAACAACTATACTTTGAGGGTGAGGCATCTTACCACCATAAATTGCCATCATCTTTGACATATCTCTTTGCATATCAAGAGCCTGTAGATAGTGTGCTACACCTATTAGGTTTTGTTCTGGAGAGAGTTTATAGTGTTTGTTACCCCAATATCCATTGGCAAAGAGTCCAAGTCTGCCCTGCTTTACAAACTTGGTGAGTCTCTCTTGAATCTGTATCAATTCACCTCTTCCTGTACCATATGGAGTCTTTGTCCACTTGAATGACTCCTCTTCTGCTTTGGCTGGATCTGCTTTTAATGCACTTGTAATATCTATCCAATCTAATCCATGCAGATGATAAAAGTGTACTGTATGATCATGCAAATATAAAGCACCCTGAAGCAAGTTTCTTACAAGTCTTGCATTTTTTGGGATTGTTACATTAAATGCATGTTCTACTGCTTCTATACTTCTTTGGTAGTGGGTTCCTGTACATACACCACATATTCTCATCGCAAGAAGTCCGGCATCTCTTGGATCACGACCTTTTAGAATTGTCTCAATACCTCTAAACATAGTAGAACTTGCATATGCATCTTTGATTACATTATTTTCATCAATTACAGCCTCAATTCTTAAGTGTCCTTCTATTCTTGTAATAGGATCAACAATTATATGTTTACTACTCATCATCTTACTCCTCATCTTTTTTACCAAGTACCGCACTACCTGCTGCATGTATTGCTATACCTATACCAGCTGCAGTTAATAATCCCAAACCAAACTCATCTACACTTTTTTCTACTCCACCAGTTGGTGCTTTGAAGTCTGTATCTGCCATTGGTCTCTCCTGAGCATACTTATCCCAAAATTGTGGCTCACTACAACCAATACAACCATGCCCAGCTCCTATTGGCCAGTTTGTACCACTGTTGTATCTAATAATAGAACAGTTATTAAATGTCATAGGACCTTTACAACCCATTTTATATAGACAGAAGTTGTTTTGAGCTCCCTCATCGCCCCACTCTTCTACAAACTCTCCAGCATCAAAATGAGCTCTTCTTTCACAATTATCATGTATTCTGTAACCAAATGCAAATTTTGGTCTATTTAGATGATCAAGCTCTGGTACTTGTCCAGTAAGTACAAAGTGAATGATTGTACCAGTAATATTTGCAGGGTTTGC
>JAMOSA010000327.1 GCA_027063325.1 Campylobacteraceae bacterium | reverse complement strand
ATTAAATAGACTTACAATTCCTGTATAGTTTGTATCTATAATTTTTTTGGATTCTTGAAAATCTATTAATGCTCTTTTTTGATCTCCTAAATATCCAACAGCAGATATTACGCCAACAGGCTTTGGCTCCAAGCTGTTATAGAACTTTTGGTGAGATTCAAAATCCAATATATCAAGTTCTATCAATTTTATCTCTTTTTGTGTAGATATCTTTAAATCTTTGGCAAAATCTTCCAATCTCTCAATATCTCTACCAGACAGATATAGATTATAACCAACTTTTGCATACTCTCTTGCAACACTTTTTGCTATATCACTTGTTGCTCCAACAATCAAAATAAAATCATTCATAACTATATACCTACCCTTTGTGACTGTAGTGACTGAAACTTTTTGCTCATACCAAACTCTTCTCTAAAGTCTCTAAATCTATCTATATTTGGGTATCCTTCTTCAAAAACATCTTTGGATACTCTTGCATCTTTGGTTAGATATATTCTGCCATTATACTTTAGTACAATTTTATCCAATCTATCAAGCAACTCAAAGACTCCCTTTTGTATCTTGAAATCCAATGCCAAACTATATCCCTCCATAGGAAAAGAGAGCCAATTATCATTTGATTTTCCATATAGCTTTAGTACTGCTAGGAATGAACCTTTGTTTGAATTTGATATTTCATTCAAAATTTCACTCAATCCCTCATAACTAACCTCTTTTGGTAAAATAAACTGATATTGCGTAAATCCATCTTTGCCATATATCCTGTTCCACTTGCCAATTGCATCAAGAGGATAGAAAAATGTATCTATATCAACTCTTTGGTGTGAAACTCTGCTTTTTACTCTACTGTAATATAGATAGTTAAATGCCTTTACACTCCAACTATTAAGAGCAAAAGAGGGAAAATTAAATGGTATCTCTTTTTGTGGCTTTATTGTATAACCAAGCTCATTATCATCTGCAAAATCTCCTACCATAAGTAGTGATCTACCCATACTATCACCCTTTGCAAGGCAATCTATCCATGCTACAGAGTAAGGTGAATTGCTATACTCTTCGAATGCTTCAAATGTCTCTTTTAGACTTCTGTTTTTTATAGTTGTCTGATTGATATATATTGAATTTATACGCTTGAGGTATATTTTGGCTTTTAATATTACACCAGTCAATCCCATTCCACCACAAGTTGCTCTCCATAAAGCTGGATTTGATTCCATAGAGCAACTCTCTATCGTACCATCTGGAAGCATAATTGTAAACTCTTTGAGTGTTTGAGAAAAACATCCGCTTATGTGATGATTTTTGCCATGTACATCACTAGCTATTGCACCACCTACTGTTATCAATTTTGTACCTGGAGTAACTCCAAGAAACCAGCCTCTTGGTACAAAGTACTCCAATATTTTGGAGAGTAATACTCCAGCATCTACTTCCAACAATCCGCTATCACTATCAAAACCCAAAAAATAGTCTCTTTTTATGTCAATAATATTGTAATTTAAAGCACAATCCCCATAGCTCCTGCCATTTCCATAAGCAATAAATGTATCACTCTTTTGCAAAAGTTTTTTTAGCTCTTTTGTATCTTCAAACTCAAATCTTCTACACGCAATCTTTGGATAGAGTCCCCAGCTACTACACAATTTCATATATCAACCTCTTTGTGAATAAATACATACCTTTTATCAAGAATATACTTGATAGTATAACCTACAACAAGCCCTATAACAGCTCCTATATACTTGGCATTTGGATCTGTAAACATATAATAAAATGCCATCTCCGTACCCCAAAAAAGAGTAGTGGTAAATATACCCATAAGTGAGTACAATATAAACTTTTTTGCATCATCTTTTTTATCTTTTGGTTTGTGATAAAATATCCATCTTTTATCCAAAATATACTTTACAATCAATCCTGCTAATGTACCTACAAACATAGCCAAATACAAAGAGCCTTTTGCACTATAAAACTCAAAACACAACCATTGAAAAAAGAGATTGACAATAGTTGAAATTGTTGCAAAGAGTGTATATTTAATAACCAACATTAATATATAATCCAAGCAAAAGATATAATCCAACCAATAATTGTACACTGTATAAATCTATCTTTTAGTATAATTTTTGTAGGAGAACCACTATCTTTGAGTACAAAAACTATCTGAAGATACCTCAATATTCCTAGTATTACAAATAGTGAAGTTAGATATAGATAGTCACTATGAAGCCTCTTTACTACTGTATCTGAAGTAGTATATATGGTATATGCCACTATTACAACAGAAGCCATTATAGCCATAGCAGTATCCAAAAACTGTAAATTGTAGCCATCTACTACACTTCTTAGTTTCTTGCCAGTATCCAAATATATAAGTACATCATCTCTTCTTTTAGCAAGTGCCATAAACAAAGCCAAAAGAAAAGTCATTACAACTATCCACATAGACAACTCTATATTTGTAGCAAAAGCTCCAACAAAGAGCCTCAATACAAACCCTATGGCAATAATTGTAATATCAAGTATGGCAATATGTTTGAGATAAAGAGTATATGCTATATTTAAAATAACATACAAAACTACAATACCCAGTATCTTTAGCGATAAAATAGCACTGATTACAAACCCTATCAAAAAGAGTAAAACCATCAAAAAGATAGCCTGAAACTTTGTTATACTGCCAAAAGCAAGTGGTCTGAATCTCTTTGTGGGGTGTAACTTATCCACTTCTATATCAAAGTAATCATTTAGTATATATACACCACTAGCAATCAGTGAAAATGCAACAAAAGCAAAAAGTGCACTCAAAAGATACTCTTTGTCTGTAATTTTTACAGCAAAAAAGAGTGGCAGAAGTATAAATATATTTTTGATATACTGATAAGGACGCATTAGAGTAATAATAACTTTTATATCCAATTTATCTCCTCTTTATACTCTTTTTAAAATTTTCCGCCTGTTCAAATATCTCACTATATACTTCATCTCTCTCAACTGGAGGATAACCATGTTTATCAAGTAGTAAAATAAGCTCTACTTTTAAAGTTGCTTTTATATCTTCTCTTTTATCCCAATCAGGAAATCTTGCTTCTTTATCAACTAAAACTTTTACATCTTTTGCTAGGTTTATCAGTTTATCTTCAGGGTAACTAAAATCATACTTTACACATAAACTTTTTAGTATGTCATAAAAGGCTTTTTCTTCAAAATCCACTCCAAGTTCCTCTCCACTACTAAACTCTTTTTGAATATCATAAATCATTTGAGTTAGTTGCTCTGCCATATCCTCATAGACTTGACTTTTTAGTATATCTTGCTCTTTTCGTTCATTGTAACTTTCAACTAACTGTTGCATCTTTTTAGAAAACTCTACCCCTTTAACTTTATTTACTTTTTTTATACTATCTATCGCACGACTAAGCAGTTTTTGAAGTAGTTTTATTTTTGTGTTTGGAAGTTTTATTTTGTTAAGCCTTTGCAAATAATCTTCATCAAAAAGATCTATCTTGCTATCTTCTTTTAGATTAAATATCTCCTCAACTCCACTTGATTTTATCGCTTCATCTACCATTTTGGCTACTTTTTTGTTGATAGTTGCGGTATCTGGAACATTTGGTTTAGTTAGCTTAAACAAATATGAGCGAACTGCTATATAAAAATGCACTTTTTCTCTTTCAAACTCACTTAACTCTTCACTTCCTACACATATATCATAAGCACTTTTTAATCTTTTAACAAGTGCTACAAATCTTTTTTCATCCTCTTTTGTTTTTTGAACAAACTCTACTGCATTTTGCAAGGTTTGAAGTTGCAAAAGTGGAGCGCCTTTAAAATATCCGCTACTATCAAACTTATAAAAAAACTTATCCAAAAGCTCTAAATGGTTTTTTACTACTACAAGTGAACTTTTTATATCTTCAAGCGAAGAAGTTTGTAGTTGATTATATTTTGCTAAAGCTAAGTTTAACTGTCTTTTTATCCCTATATAATCAACCACCAAGCCTTTTTCTTTATTTTTATATTTTCTATTTACTCTTGAAATAGTTTGTATAAGAGAGTGTTGCTGAATAGGCTTATCTATATAGATAGTATCAAGTGATGGCACATCAAAGCCTGTTAGCCACATATCTACAACTATGGCTATTTTAAAGTTTGACTCTTCATCTTTAAAAGC
Organism: Campylobacteraceae bacterium; assembly: GCA_027063325.1. Classification (GTDB taxonomy): domain Bacteria; phylum Campylobacterota; class Campylobacteria; order Campylobacterales; family Sulfurovaceae; genus Nitratifractor. The sequence continues at coordinate 298 of JAMOSA010000327.1, read as the reverse complement.
TCTTTCATTTGCTTTTCTATCATCTTTTGTCCCTAACATATCATAAAGCTCTTTTTCATCATCTTTGTTTCTTGTCATTATAAGCTTTATAAACTCTATCTCTCTTTTTTTCTTATCGTTTGATTTTTTAACTGCCCAAGCTGGTCTTAGTGCAGTAACCTCTTTATAAAATTTATATGCTATTTGCCTGTTTGCACAAACAAACATAGCTTTACCGCTACTTGCACCCTCACTTACTCTTTTTTCATAATGCTCTATAAAATCTGTTGCTAAAACTTTTAATCTATCACTATCACCT
>JAMOSA010000326.1 GCA_027063325.1 Campylobacteraceae bacterium | reverse complement strand
TAGTTATCTCCTGCGGATACTACTCTTGGATTCATCACTTTTAATCTCTCTTGAGATATTAAATGTTCACTCTTTATATACTCATTTAAATCTCTCTTTGCCTTTTGTAATAGCTCTTTGTCACTGCTGGAGGCCAATACAATCATACTTTGTGATACTGCTCCTTCTGTTATGGAGATTAAAACCAATGACACTATTAACCATTTTAATATTCTCTTATACATTTTCTCTCCCTCTCATCAATTTTTCATGCATTCTACTCTGCTCCTCTTCCAGTTTTTTATGCAGTGCCTGTAGATGCATAGAGCGACGCATACTGATTACCATAATCAAAACTCCCAAAATTGCTAAAAACAGCATTAAAATCCATTGAATTGTATGTATATCTGTATCTTTTAGAAATTTGTTATTTTCATCTTCACTCTCTTGCTTACTCTCTTTGAGAGTTTTATTATCATCTATATCTATAAGAAGCATATCCGGATAGTTTATAATCAATTTTTTAGACAGCAGTGATATCTTCTCTTCACTCTCTATAGGACCTACCATTACCATCCACATACCATTAACCTTTTTTATATACACAGGAGCTACATTATCTATAAGTCTCTCTACACTTTTGGCTTTGGCTTTTGCCATATCTTTGCTCTTTTTGTCAGTCAGTACAAATATAGCACTTGATGCAGTTATACTGCTAATAATCATAACCAATATTATATATACTACTCTTCTTTTCATCTTATATATCTCCATCTATATTTATACTCAGAGACTCTACACTTCATTATCTGCCACCATTTAGATACTTGTTGATTATCTCAAGTAATTTTGCTAACTCTTTTGAATACTCTCTTACATAGTGTGGTAAGAGAGATACCATATTGTATTTAAATACTTTATGAATCATAGCTGAAGAGCGATGCAGTTTTTGAGCTCCTATTGCTCCAGATAATCCCATAATATCCAGGTTTAACTGTCTTATATGTTTGTATTTTCTTTGAACCAGTAGTTTTTGCATAGTAGCACCACTCTCTCCATAGAGTGATAAGAACTCTTTGAGAATCTCTCTGTAAAAGAGAGGATTGTCATCAAAGTATCTAAGTCCCATTGCTACATTGAGTATGGCCATATCTTCGCTCGTAAGGCTCTCTTCTACTGGAACTGGCAATTGTACTTTGCCATCTGCTACAAATGTGGCAAATACTGTATATAGCTTCCCTAGATTTAGAGGTTTGGGCAAAAATGCATCCATGCCACAAGCTCTCATTCTTTCTATCTCACTCTCTAAAATCAGTGCAGTTAGAGCAACTATTGGTATGGTTGAGCCAATATGTGGGATTTTGCGTATCTCCATAGTAGCAGTATATCCATCCATTACAGGCATATTTATATCCATCAGAACTAAATCATAATTATCCTCTCCAAGCTCTTTTATCCTCTCAACTGCTTTTAGACCATTATCGACTGTATCTATTTCAATTCCTGAATCCTCAAGTACTTTTAAGAGCATTCTTGTATTTACTTCATTATCCTCAACAACCAGCAATCTTGTACCGCTGAAATCTTTGAATCTGTGTAGATCTACATTTGGAGTCTCTACCACATTACGGATAAAGGGTTCTTTGCCTTTTCGTCTTTTTGCCTCTATTTGCAATATCATTGGTCTGTGATGATATAGTTCAATAATGAGCATAAAGACTCTCTCTTGGGTAAGTGGCTTTTTGATGTGTGCATCAAATACTCCAGCCCAAAGCTCTATATTTGCTGTATCAAATACACTTCCAAGCCCAACTACCATCAAAGTTTTTTCCTCTTTTATCCCTCTTATTGTATGGGCAAATTCAGCATCAACTAACTCCTCTTCGATAAGAATAATATCAAAGGTGGAAAAATCTGGTGGATACTCTCTAAATTGTTGCAGGGTATCTACCTTGACATGGTGTTTGAAGTATGCAAATAGATTTTTGAGTGCAAGTGAAGCATGATAGTTTTTATTTACTATATATACCTCTTTTCTAGTAAGCCTTCTATCCGGTAGAGGGTATTTTCTCCTTTGCTCCTCTTGAGCTGCTTTTAGAGGTATAGAGACATCTATAATTCTTTCTATCTTTGATGGAACATATAGAGTAATCTGACCATTCATTAAGTTTACTAATTCATGAGCTACAAAGAGTCCAAGTCTGCTGTACTCTCCTGTCTTTTCATCAAAATTTGGTGTAAAGTACTCTTCTGGATCTGAAGTCTCATCATACATTTTGCCTTGCTGAATGACTCTAGCTTGTAGATCCACTCCTCCATCATAGGTTAAGTATGCATCAACTTCAAGCGTTACTTCACCATCTTTCATCTGACCCATTGCATGTTCTAACAAATCTACAAGTATCTCTCCAAGTTGAGTTAGATCACCTCTTACAAACTTTGGTAATTCATGAGATATATCAAATATAAGTTCAATCGTACAACCTCTAAATTTTTGAGTAAGGTTACCAACTACATCATCAAAGAGATTGTTTATATTAAAAGTCTCCTCTTTTATCTCTACCTTATGAGCTTTTAGTCTAAGAAAGCTTAGTAGATTGCCTGTAATATCCAATAATTTACACTCTTTTGTTACAACATTTTCCAAGGTTACTGCTACATTATTATCACCTTTGCTCTCTGTCATTAGGTTTTGGGTACTGACTACCAAATCTTTACTCATATTGTATAGATTCTCTCCAAGAGTGGAAAAGAGCATATATTGTCTTTTTTCAAGTTCTTCTTGTTTGTTTCTCATTCTCTCATGCTGCTTTGCCATCTGTTTTATACGATAACTAGCAAACAGCATTGCAACACCAGATATTAAAAGTCCTCCAAGTATAATCAAAGTAGCCCATATATACCAACTGCTTGTATCTTTTGAGTTATTATCTGAATTGTTTTGTTTACTGCTATTTAATGAACTTTTGTCAATTACTCCAAATGCTTCAGGAAATATTCTTTTTATAACCTTAAGTGCTACTTTTTGTTCCCATTCATTCTCAAAAGGTCCTACTCTCAATTGGTATTCATTATTGTATTTGACTATCTGTATATTTGGATTTTTGTTTTTGAAGTAGTACTTTAGTGCTTTATTGTGAGAAATATCATCATAGTATTGTGAAGCTGTAATATCAACTTTTTCTTTTTTTGTATTTTGATCTATTACTATGTAGTATCCAGGGAGATTTTGTGTACTCTCTGCCCAAATTGAAACAGAAGCTAAAAATACCCACATTATGACCATTATAAACTGTTTTGTCATTCCTTGCAACCTCCTTCTCCTCTTCAATCCAATAGGCTCTATTTATACTATTTTTAACTCTAATATATATTAGCCAATTTAGTCTAAAGAGTAATAATTATAATTACATATATGAGCCATTTATTCGTAGAACGCTCCCTATTTACTCTTTTTTAATCTAATTTGTATGTCAGAGTTTGATTAAAGTTTGGAGTTTGTTTCTTTTATTTAACTCTATTTTGCACTTCCTAAACTCCACTTTGCTATAATGCAAACTATTATTGCAATATAAATATTTGACTTAAAGAGGGGTTTTTGTGGTTTACAATCCAAAAGAGATAGAAGCAAAATGGCAACAGAAGTGGATAGATGAGAGAGCATTTGAGCCAAAAGATGACAAGAGTTTACCTAAAAAGTATATTTTGAGTATGTTTCCATACCCTAGTGGTCGTATTCATATGGGGCATGTTAGAAATTATGCAATTGGTGATGCACTGGCTAGATACTATCGCAAACAGGGGTATTCAGTACTGCATCCGATTGGTTGGGATGCTTTTGGAATGCCAGCAGAAAATGCAGCAATCAAACACAAACTTCACCCCAAAAACTGGACTTATGAAAATATTGACTATATGCGTAAAGAGCTTAGTGCATTGGGTTTATCCTTTTCAAAAGATAGAGAGTTTGCAACCTGTGATCCTTTATATACAAAGTGGGAGCAAGAGTTTATTATAGAGATGTTCAAACAAGGACTTATGTATCGTGAACATACTACTGTAAATTGGTGTAACAGTTGTCATACAGTCTTGGCAAATGAGCAGGTAGAGGATGGCAGATGCTGGAGATGTGACTCTGAAGTAGAGCAAAAGGAGATGCCAGGATACTATATAGATATAGTAAAGTATGCTCAAGAGTTGCTTGATGATTTAGATACTCTTGATGGTAAATGGCCATCTCAGGTGATTACTATGCAAAAGAATTGGATAGGTCGCTCAGAGGGACTAAGTTTTAAATTTGAGCTATCTAGTAGTAGCAAAGAGGCTTTGGGAGATAAGTTTGATGGTTATGAAGTATTTACAACAAGACCTGATACAATATATGGAGTAACATATACAGCTTTGGCTCCAGAACACCCAATTACCAAATATATAGTAGAAGAGACTTCACTGCTAGATAGTGATACAGTAGCCAAAATCAAGCATATAGCAAATATGAGTGAAAGAGAAAGAGCCCAATCTGAAAAAGAGGGGTATCCTCTAA
>JAMOSA010000325.1 GCA_027063325.1 Campylobacteraceae bacterium | reverse complement strand
TTATGCAAATATATGCATAATGAGATTTATAATGGTAGCTATTTTACTAAAAAAGAGAGTAATATTGCTTATAAGTGATACTATGCAGATAAAATCTTGCTATTAAAATCATATAGCTTTATCTCAATTGATATTTTGGGCTATTTTTCCAAGTACACTCTCTTTTGTAAAAACAGAAGCCTTTTTTTGGCATATATCAAAGTATTTATCAAACTCTTCTATCAGCAAAGCTGTATTATCCAAAAAACTTTTGCTGTTAATATCACTCTTTTTAAATACTACTCCACTACTACTGCCATAACCTTTTATAAAATCTACACAAAAGCCTGAAGTTTTGGTTACAATTGCCGGTAATCCTCTAGCGTGAGCCTCAAGCAGCGTCGTAGCAAACCCTTCATGATAACTACTGATTACAAATACCTTTGCACTGTCATATATATGTGGTAGTTTTTCTCTCTCTATCCACCCTCTAAGCTCAACACTTTTATCCAAATGCAAACTCTTTATCTTTGAGACAATAGTACTCTTCTCTTCTCCTTCACCTACAATCAAAGCTCTATACTCTTTGTTTTTATATCTGTTTAGGTTATAAAGCAAATCCAAAAACAGAGGTATATTTTTCTCTTTTGAAAATCTTGCAACTATCAAAAAATCATACTCTTTACTATTTTTATCTATCTCCTCAAAGAACCATTTTGATACATAGTTACCTACAAATACCACCCTCTTTTGTCCAAATACATCTATATTGTCTCTACCTACACTAAAAATTTTTTTGCAAAAAAAAGCAGAAGTTTTCAATATAATATACTGCAAAGGTGTATGCCCCAACCCTTTGCCATCTCCTAATCTCAAATAAAGATGCAACAAAGAGTAAACCCTATAGCCATATAACCAAAATATTGGAGCCAACCACAAAGATACCAAATCATTTAAAAGTACTATTTTGTAATTTTTGGATTTAAACTCTTTGGCAATTTTAAATGCAGATAACAATCTATCAATTTTTGAAGATGGATTTGGCAAGAGTGTAGTATTACAATCAAACTCATTGACTCTAAAAGTTATCATAAGTGTATCTATACCTCTTTTGGTTAAATATTGGCACAAATTCTCAATATATATATGTCCTCCACCCCATTTTGCATAAAATGGTGAATATATCAAAATCTTTTTCAATCCAAAAACCTCCTACTACTTCCAACTATTTTTTAGCAAAACATATGATATATTAAAACAACAATAAGTATCCAAACAAATTACTCTCATAAAACTCTTTATATATAAGTTTTTTTTACTCATATCCCCACTCTATGAGTTTTTTTTGTAAAATCTCTATCATTATATTCTGTTGCTCTTGTGTCAAGTCTGTTTTGTACTTGTCATTTCTGTTTATCAACTCAATATTTTGTATTTTTTTAAAATATTTACTGTTTTGCTCCAAGTCACAAAATTTCAATACCTCTTTCATCTTCTCTACTTTATCTGTACACAAATCTTCATATCTGATTTCTAGTACTCTGTTGCTATCTATTTTGGATAGTGCCTCTTTGGTTGAATCCATAAGCATTATCCATTGCAAAGATGCCAAAGCTACAAAACTCTGTTCATACTCATTCCAGATCTCTAAATACTTATCTGGCATAGAACCATAAAGCCACTTATTTGGTCCTTGCCAACCATTCCAAAACTTTACATTTAACATAGAATTAGTTACAGCTTTGCCATCTCTGATTATATGTATAAACTTGGCATTGGTAAATGCTTTAGATAGCATTCCCACTCTTGACCAACCTGTAATTTTGTGTATCAATCTGTATCTTTTGTTTGTAACAAGTTGTGGCATTGGTCTATTTAAATCTCTTTTTATTTTGTAGCTTAAATCTTCTGCTTTTAAATCTCTGTATGGCAAACTAAAACCTGCAAAGTAATAATCCCAAAACTTATAGACTTCTACAGGTTTAAATACCTTTTTTGCCACATCTCCAAGCAGTGGTATATCTACTGTATGCATTAATGCTCTTTGTAGATACAAGCTATTTGGAAAGAAGTTACACAAATGAGAACTCCATGCCACATTAGGATGTTCACTTAAAAGTTTATAAAATATGGTAGTACCACTTCTTCCTGTCCCTATTACAAATATAGGATTATCAATCTCTTTTGACATATAAGCAACCTTTTAAAAGTAATATTATTATACTCTAAGATATTATATTGAAACAAATTTATCAAATAAGGTACCAAGGCAATGTATCCATATGAGTTAGAACCTCAAATATTTACCCTACCAAAAAAAGATAGAGATACTATTGTAATAGCAACTGGCAGTAGTCTAAGGCATAAAAGATTTGCATACAGAATTATTCAAGAGTTTGGCAAGAGGGTAGTAAAATGGTATGAGATAGATAACAGTTACTCTAACATTACAAATAAAAATACCAAATCAATATCAAAAATAGATAAAATTACTACTCAATTAGACAAATTAAAAAGAAGTTTTCAACTATATGGTATCAAGATAACAACCAAAAAAGTTATAAAACTAGCTGATGATATATATTATAAACTTCTGTATATAAAAAGATTAAACAGATCACTAAAAGAGTCTGAATATAGACTTTTTGCAAAAGAGATAGAATCTATCAAAAAATACTCTCATATACAACCTACCAAAATAGATTCAAATGATATATACAAAGAGTGGTTTTTAGATGAATTAAAGAGTATAAATCCTTACTATTTTCTTACTCTCAGTGGTCCTTTGTATCCAAAAGAGATAATAGAGTCTGTAAATGGTGTAGCTATCAATCAACACGCAGGATTTTCACCATACTACAAAGGTAGCAATACAACTCATTGGGCTTTATACCACAGAGATCTCAAACATTTGGGTTCAACTATACATCTTACTTCAAGTGGAGCAGACAGTGGAGCTATATTAAGGCGTTCAAACCCTGCTATATTTGTAGATGATGATCCAGTAGTGATATTTCTAAGAACTGTTGCTCTTGGTACTGAGTTGATGATTGAATCAGTAAAAGAGATAGATAACAGCAAAGAGATTAATATATTTCCACAATCAAATATAGGCACCACATATCTAAACAAAGATTATAGACTTAGAATTATCAAATCTATTATTAGAGATTTCAAAACAAAATGGCTTGAAGATGAACTTGCTAGAAGGAGAGAGTTTTGAGATTAAAAAATGGTTGGTATATACTAAATTATCATGATATTAATTGGGAAGAGAATCCTTATATATCTGGTATTGGAGGTACATTTGCTCCAGATATTTTTCAAGATCACTTAAAATATCTTGATAGTATTGCTCAACTAGTATCTATAGATGAGGGTTACAAAGCATTGAAAAGTTCAAATATAGATAGAGTTATGATAAGCTTTTGGTTTGATGATGGATTTAGTGGTGTAAGAAAATATGCCAAACCAATGTTAGATGAATATAATATTAGTGCAGGATTTTCTATAAACTCTCAATTTATGCTAAAAAAACAACTCTTTTGGCGTAGTAAACTCTCATATATATCTTATGTAGATGGTCTAAGATTCCTAAGAAGCAGACTAAAAAAGTATGGATATACCATAAATACTTCTGTTAAATCATTTGTTATGGATAACTTTAGCTTAGATATTATTAAAGAGATAGATGAAGTATATAGTATATTTTGTAACAAAATACACCAAAAAGATGCATTTAGAATATTTGAAGATATAAATGGAGTCAAAGAGTTATTAAATGCCGGTTGGGAGATAGCAAACCACTCCAGCAATCACTATCCAATCAGTGAAAATTCATATATTAATCACTTTGTAAAAGAGTTTATGGAGTGTGAGAGAGATATTAAAAAGAGTCTTGGAATAGATAGCCGTTTTTGGGTGGTACCATTTGATAGAAAGAGCGTAGATACAACCAAACTTCTATCACTAACTCCTGATAATAGAGATTTGGTATTGGTAGGAGATCGTATCAATACTACATACAATAGAGTAATATATCGAATAGAGCCTCCATATTTAAAAGGAAAAGAATTAATCAAATTTATAAACAAACTATCACAAAAGTAGTATAATCATTATATGGCATTATAGTTATGTTTATGGTGTGGTTATATAATGGGTAATTAAGAAAAATTGAGGAGTATAGAGATGAATAAGCGATTGGTTATGGATGCAAATGAAGCGGTGGCTCGTGTAGCTCACAGAGTCAATGAAGTGATAGCTATATATCCTATTACTCCCTCTTCACCTATGGGTGAATATTCAGATGCCTACTCAGCAAAGGGTGAAAAAAATATATTTGGTACCGTACCAGAAGTGGTAGAGATGCAGAGTGAGGGTGGGGCAAGTGGTGCTGTACATGGAGCTTTGCAAGGTGGTGCATTGACTACTACATTTACCGCCTCTCAAGGACTTTTGTTGATGATTCCAAATATGCATAAAATTGCAGGAGAGCTTACACCAACTGTATTTCATGTAGCTGCAAGATCTTTGGCTGCTCAAGCT
>JAMOSA010000324.1 GCA_027063325.1 Campylobacteraceae bacterium | reverse complement strand
AGAGCAAGGTATCAATGGAGAAGAACTGGGAACAGATAAAATCAGGACTTGAAACCCTAAAAGCCTTAAAAGATGCAGAAAAGGCAGGTAAAGTATATTTTGAGACTGCATTTCATGCATATGAAAATGGTCTTCAGAGTCTAACAGATACATATCTGGCAAATATTGATTACTATGATACAAAAGCAGCAAGAATCAATGCAGAAGCTGATTTATTAGGTTCTTTGATAAATCTATATTACATCGCAGGAGAAGCCAACCCTGCTACAATAGCAGAGTTTGAGAGAAAATTTCTAAGATAAAAAGTAACTTCTTATTCCATATCTTTGGCTTCTATCTCTCTCCACGCTTTGTTTAAATGTTTACCCATTTGATGATCAAATGCATCCCACTTTTGGAACTCTGCCATCTTTTTAATCGCTTCTGGCTTTACACTGTAATACTCTTCATCAGCTTCATAAGCTTTTTTTGCCATATCTACCAGTATCTGCAAATATCTCATATATGGTCCTATTGTATCATCTTTGCTTCCTGATGGTCCATGACCTGGTATATATAGTTTATAATTAGTCTCTTTTGTCAATTTTTTAAGTAACTCCAAATTACCAAGTACACTGGAACTCTCATCAAATCCACCAAGTCTGTTTTTCATAACATTATCGCCCAAAAAGAGAGTTTGACTGTTTGTATGAAGTATTAAAATATCTGTATCTGTGTGAGCTCTTTTGGGGTGTGAAATAACAAACTCTTCACCATCAATTGTAATCTTTTGACCATCTTTTAACTCTTTTGTAGGATATTTATATGGCTTTGTTCCCTTTAGGTTACCACTGAGTCTATCTAATATTCCATACCACTTGTCAGCTTCACCATTTTTGACCTCTTTTATCATATTTGGGTGTGCATATATAGGAATATTTGGATATTTTTGTGCTATTGCTACATTTGCAAACCAGTGATCTCCATGTTTGTGAGTATTAAAAACAGCAATAATTGGCTTTTTGCTGACTTTTTCTATCTCTTTGAGTATCTCCAAACCTACATTATAATTTCCACCTGGATCTACTACAATCAATCCATTTTTACTCTCAATAACAGTAGGATTATTCATAAATCCTTGATTCTTTTTACTAGGCTCTTCTGCTGGTCCATGCATCACATAGACATTACCATTCATCTTTTCAAATTTCAAATCACCATAATCAGCCAACTTCCAACCAAAAGCAGTAGCACTAAACAAAACTGCCAATATAAACAAAGTTATTTTTTTCATAAATTTTCCTTATAATTAGTTTATATAAAATATTATAATTAAATATATTTAAATATAAATTAATACTCTATGGTTTTTCGTATCTATACATCTTTAGCTCATCTTCCTCAATTCTACCGATACTTTTACCAAACTCTACAAAATTACTACTTGAAGTGAAACCTATATACTAAGTCCCATTGTGACAATAAATATAAATTTTTTAACTTTACTTTTCTAAAATCACTCTTCTTTATCTTTTTTATAATTTATTTCTTAAATTTATAATATAAATATAAAAAGAGCTTTGAATAATAAAATATTTTAACTCAATAGATCTCTTAGACTCTCTTTTGGATTTTTGCCATGTAACATATGATACACTTCATTTGCAATTGGTAGATATAAGTTTTCTCTTTTGGCTATAGCGTATAGAGCCTTTGTGGTTCCTACACCTTCGGCTACCTCTTTAATATCTTTGAGTATCTCATCTATACTTTTACCATCAGCCAATCCCAAACCTACTCTATAGTTTCGTGACAATTTGCTGCTGGCACTCAAAAACAGATCTCCAGCACCGCCTAAGGATAGAAATGTTCTCTCTTTGGCTCCAAAGTGTAAGCCAAATCTTGCCATCTCTACAAGTCCCCTTGATATCATAGCAGCTCTTGCATTATTGCCTAGATTTAATCCATCACACACTCCACCTGCTATTGCTATTACATTTTTGTATGCTCCTCCAACCTCTGCTCCTACTACATCACTATCTACATATCCTTTTATAAAAGGTGGCAATGCTTTAGCATAAGTAGAAGCCAAGCTACTATTTGTAGAGCTTACAACCAAAGCAGTAGGCAAAGACTCTATTACCTCTTTGGCAAATGAAGGACCAGATAAAAATGCCAATCTATCATTGGGAACAAATTCACTAAATATCTCATTCAACAGATCTCCGGTAGCTATCTCAATCCCCTTTGAAGCTACTAAAATCTTTTGTCCATCATCTACAAAATTATCTCTTAGCCACTCTCTTACAAATTGTGCAGGAATTGTAACTATTAAATACTCTCTTTTTAGAGCCTCTTTTATAGATACAAAGTTTGGTATATCTCTTGTATGTCTTGAACTAATTACTGTATCGCAATTTATACTATAAGCATGATATAATGCTCTACCCCATTTACCTGCTCCTATAACTGCTACTTTCAATCTACTTGACATATCTCTTTCTCCTGCTTGAGTAACTCTTCAAACCTATCCAAATCTCTATCATTACCAATACATACTATAATATCACCACTATCAAGCTTGTGTTTGAGTCCTGTTGTTACAAATATAAAACTATTTCCAAGCTCTACATCTATAATTCCTATATAGATTATGCCATATTTTCTAAAGTCTATATCATCAAGATATTTGCCATCTATAAAAGAGTCTTGTGGTATGGTAATTTCACGAAAACTGTATGGATTACTTCTATCTGTAAAACCCTCTAAAAACTTGGTAGCAATTGGTTTGTTTAAAATATTTTGTATGCGGTTTGCACTTACTAAATATAAATCTATTACTTTATGAGCTCCAGCCATTTTGAGTTTGCTAGTAGCATGAATTGAATCAGATATTGCAAATACTTTATTATTTGGAAACAGAGCTCTTAAAGAGAGTACCAAAAATACATTTAGATGATCATCATCCATCACACATACTAATATGTGCTTATCATTTATAGGCAACTTTTCAAGCTGAGCATCATCTGTTACATCTATTATTTTTGCACTACTAAAACCATCTTGAAGTGCCTCTTTGTAGTACTCTTGATTAGATTCAACCAACAATATATCTACATCTTCCTCTTTTAGCTTTTTTGCTATATTTTTACCAAACTTCCCATACCCAAAGAGTATAACACCATCAACTTTTTGCACTCTATACTCCTCCGTAACATACCTCTTTGAAGTAAGAGATACTTCGTTCGTCACCCATTACCAACAGTATATCATCAATATCCAACTCTATAAACAGATCCGGATTGAATATAAATCTGTTCTCTTTACTCTTTTGAATACCAATAAGAACCAGTTTGTAGTATTTAAAATCTAGGTCTCTAACCTTTTTGCCAACCAAAATACCATCTTCTCTTACCATTATCTCATCAAGCAAGGCTACATTTTTACCTGTAAAGATTGCATCAATTGCATTATACATAGTAGGTCTTAGTATTGCTATTGCCATCATTATACTAGCAGCCTCATTTGGCAATAGAATATGATCAGCTCCTGCTCTTTCATATTTGCTTACTATCTCAGAACTACTAGCTCGTGCAATTACTCTGATTTTTGGTGAGATACTTTTGGCATTTAGTGTAATATATATATTTTCTACATCATCATGAGACATACAAAGTACAGATACATGAGAATTGTCTGTATTGAATCTACTAAGTACATCATGTCTGCTGGCATCATCCTGGATTACTTCATATCCATCTTTGATAGCCTCTTGTACTCTGCTTAGATCTTTTTCTATAATAATATATTTGTGATTTTCAATATCTGCTTGTCTTAGGAACATTTTACTCATTTGCCCATATCCACAAATTATCAAAAATTCACCACTTTTATTGACATTATCAATTACCCTCTCTTCTTTTAGTTCATTAAGTTTTTCAGAAAATGCTGAAACAATTACTGAAGTTGCAAAAGAGATCATTGCTATTCCAAAAAGTATTATAATCATAGCAATTACTCTACCAAGATCTGATATGGGTGATATATCTCCATACCCTACTGTACTGATAGTTACCAATGACCAGTATATTGCATCAAAAATATTTTGGATATTTGGATTTTTCATATCCTCCAGTACATATATTGCAATTGCTCCAGTAAGCATTACAAACATTAGTAAAAGAAGTAGAGTCAAAAGCTCAAATCTTTTGTTTGCCAAAACCTCTACAAATTGATTGATACTCCGTGTATATCTAAGAAGTTTCAAGAATCTAAAGAGTACAAATATCCTAAATACCCTAAGTGGTCTATATGCAGGAAGAATTGCCAACAAATCTATAATAGCTGCCGGAGTTACCATATAAGCCAGTTTCTTTTTGACTCCTCTTCCAACAGCTTTCCACAATCTGAAATTTCTACCCAAAAATTTGGATTTTTCATACTCGGCTACCAATTCACCACTAAAATCACTTGATACCCAAAGTCTGAGTATATACTCTATCAAAAATATTAAAGATACAAAGTATATATCATAATAATCAAGCCATATAGGCAGAG
>JAMOSA010000323.1 GCA_027063325.1 Campylobacteraceae bacterium | reverse complement strand
ACTCCAATATCAGAAGTAGTGGTGTAAGAGCTATAAATTTGGATGAAGATGATACTTTAATAGATGTCAAGATTGTATATCCAGATATTAAATGGCTATTTGTAGTTACCAAAAAGGGTATGTGTATCAGATTCCCAATAGATGATGTCAGAGAGATTGGAAGAGCAGCCAGAGGAGTTACTGCCATCAAATTCAAAATAGAAGATGATTATGTAGCAGGTGCTACGACCATAGCTTCTGAAGATGATGAGATACTAATAGTTAGTGAAAAGGGTCTTGGCAAAAGAACTTCAGCCAGTGAATACAGAGAGCAAAGCAGAGCCGGTAAGGGTGTAATTGCTATGAAACTTACTGCAAGAACCGGTGATGTTGTAGGAGTGGTTTTAGTAGAAGAGGATAAAGATTTGATGTGCTTAACCAGTGCTGGTAAAATGATAAGAACAGATATGCAAAGTATCAGAAAAGCAGGTCGTGCAACTTCTGGTGTAAAAGTAGTAAATGTAGAGGGCAAAGATAGAGTAGTAAGTATAGCAAAATGCCCAAAAGAGGAAGAGGAACCAGAAAAACTAATTAGTGAATTTAGTGGTGATGACTCTAAAGAGAAAGGATTGATAGAATGAGAAAATTTAATATAGCAGTTGTAGGTGCAAGTGGAGCAGTAGGTGAAGAGATATTTAGAGTATTAGATGAACAAAACTTCCCTGTAAACAATATTTTACCACTTGCAAGTGCAAGAAGTGTTGGCAAAGAGATAGAGTGTCAAGGCAAAAGATTTAAGATAGAAGAGTTAACAGAAGATGTATTTGAAGGTAGAGATATAGATATAGCATTCTTCTCTGCTGGTGGCAGTATATCTGCTAGGTATGCTCAATATGCAGTCGAGGCTGGTGCAGTAGTCATTGATAATACATCTCACTTTAGAATGGATCCTGATGTTCCACTGGTTGTACCGGAAGTAAATCCACAAGATATTGAGTTTTGGAGAGAGAGAGGAATTATAGCCAACCCAAACTGCTCTACAATTCAAATGGTACTGGCTCTAAAGCCTCTTTACGATCTATATGGTGGTATAAAAAGAGTAGATGTTAGTACATATCAAGCTACAAGCGGAGCTGGTAAGAGTGGAATGGAAGAGCTTGTAAAACAGATGCAGGATTTCTTTGCATTCAAGCTTGATGAGAGTGAACACAAAGCATTTATGCATCAAATTGCACTCAATGTAATACCACAAATAGACAAGCCTCAACCAAATGGTTACACAAAAGAGGAGATGAAAATGGTCAATGAGACCAATAAAATTATGCACTCCAATATAGCTGTCAGTGCTACTTGTGTAAGGGTTCCGGTACTAAGAAGCCACAGTGAATCTGTAACTATAACTTTTAATGAAGATGTGGTTGTAGATGTAGATAAGTGTAGATTGGCACTGGATAACTTTGAAGATGTAGAAGTACTTGATAATTTGGAAGAGGGAGTCTATCCTATGCCAATAACTGCAACAGATACTGATACTACATTTGTAGGAAGAATCCGCAAAGATATTTTTGCTGATAATATACTTCATATGTGGGTAGTAGCTGATCAAATCAGAGTAGGAGCTGCTACAAATGCAGTAAGAATAGCTCAAAAGTGGATAGAATTTGAGGAGGTATAATAATTATGATGGATAAAATTGAACAGATATTTGAGAGTGCATTATGGAGTACAAGATTTTTTGTACTCTTTGCAGTAATATTCAGTATGCTTGGTGGTATGGCCCTATTTATAGTAGCTAGTGTAGATATATCTCATGTTGTTGGTATGGTATTTGATGTATATATCAATGGTTTACACCCTGAAAATTTCCATGAAAAGATAGTAAGTGAACTAATTGGTGCAGTTGATTTATATCTTATTGCTATAGTACTATTTATCTTTGGATTTGGATTATATGAACTATTTATATCTAAAATTGATGTAGCTGAAAAGAGTGCAGCTTCAAAGATACTGGAGATTCATTCACTAGATGAACTCAAAGATAAACTTGCAAAAGTTATTATTATGGTGCTTATTGTAGGTTTTTTCAAAAGAGCAATGCATACTACATATAATGGTGCTATGGATATGTTGGCTTTGGCTGGTGCAATACTTGGTTTGGCACTAGCATTTTATTTTATGCACAAAGGTGATCACTAATGTCAAAAATTTTTGTAGATGCCTGTTTTGGCAAAGAGACTCCATATACGCCTGTATGGATGATGAGACAAGCTGGTAGATATTTGCCTGAATATATGGAGGTACGCAAAGAAGCAGGAAACTTTCTAAATCTTTGTCACAATCCAAAACTAGCTTGTGAAGTTACACTTCAACCTGTTGATATACTCGGTGTTGATGCAGCAATCCTTTTTAGTGATATATTGGTAATTCCAAATGAGATGGGAATGGAGCTTGATTTTGTAAAGGGTGAAGGTCCTATGTTTGCCAAACCTATTAAGAGTATAGAAGATGTAGATAATCTAACTGGTGGCACTAAAGCTGCTGATAGATTGACATATGTTTATGATACTATTAAACTAATCAAAGAGAAACTACCAGAAGATAAAGCACTAATAGGTTTTACTGGAGCTCCTTGGACACTAGCTACTTATATGATAGAGGGACAAGGAACAAAAACATATAATATTGTCAAAAAGCTAATATATACTGAGCCCCAATTGATGCACAAATTGCTATCAAAAGTATCTGAAGTGGTTAAATTGTATCTTGAGAGACAAATTGAAGCTGGAGCTGATGTAGTACAGATATTTGATAGTTGGGCAGCGGCTTTGGAGAAGCCAAAATATTTTGAATTTAGCTGGAGATATATGCAAGATATTGCTTCTCATATCAAATCCAAATATCCTCATATTCCTATTATTATGTTTCCAAAAGGTATTGGGGCATACTTGGATGATATAGATGGTGATTTTGATGTATTTGGAGTAGATTGGGCTACACCTATGGCTCTAGCAAAAGAGAAACTTGGTTCAAAATATGTACTCCAAGGTAATATGGAGCCATGCAGACTCTACTCAAAAGAGGCGACAAAAGAGTGTGTAGAGTCATTAGCTAATACTATGAAAGATGGTCGTCATATATTTAACTTAGGTCATGGAATACTACCTGATGTTCCAGTTGAAAATGCAAAATATTTTGTAAAACTCTGCCAAGAGGTTAGCAAAAGGTAACCTTTGAGTACCCCTTTAGTATCTATATTGATACCACTTTATAATGCTCAAGAGTATATATCTGCTACTCTTGAGTCAGTATTAAATCAAACATATAAAAATATAGAGATTATTATAGTAGATGATGGCTCTAGTGATAATAGTATTGATATAGTCAAATCATATCAACAAAGATATTCAAATATTACTCTATTTACTCAAACAAACTTAGGAGCCTCAAGAGCCAGAGACAGAGCTTTTGAACTTAGCAAAGGTGATTATATAAACTATCTTGATAGTGATGATCTACTAAGTAGCAATAAAATAGCTTCACAAATAGAGTTGCTTAGAGAGTTTGATTTTGATAAAACTACAGTGGCATTTTGTAAATTTGCCTATTTTGTAGATACTATTGATAATGCTACTGTTATAAATCAACCTATAAATCATAGCTTTGATAGTGGTATTAAGTGGCTTAAATACTCTTTTGAAGGTGGTGGATATGGAGCTGTTATGGGGTGGCTTACTCCAAAAGAACTTATATATAAAGCTGGTAGCTGGAGAAATGACCTGAAAAGAAATCAAGATGGAGAATTTTTTGCTAGAGTATTAGTCAATGCTACCAAAGTAGTATATGATGATAACTCCATTGTATATTATAGAAAGGGTATAGATAGTTCAATATCTTCAAACAATTCTTATAAAGCTATTGAATCTATATTACAATCTTATATATATTATACTACTTTAAATAAACCCCAATTAAATCAATCCATAGCCTATAAGTTTATAGATTTTATCATACACTATAGATATACTTATCCCAATTTGGCAAAAAAAGCATATAAAGAGATAGAGAAATTAGGTATAGATATAAACTCTATCGAATTAAAAGGAAAATCGAAATATCTATCCAAACTATTTGGTACAAAAATAGCTATAGAGATTAAAGCATTTATCAAATATTATACTAAATTCATATACAGTTAAATTCCATAGGATTTTTTTAAGATAACTCAAGTCTCGGATAAGATTATAATATACAAAGAGTAGCCAAATAGCAAAGAACTTTGTTTTAATATAGTAAAGCAGTATTTTAATTTGTTGAAATATAATGATAGATATGACATTTTTTCCAAAAAAACATCACTCTATGAAAAAGAGAGAGTGCCATAATAGAGGAAAATACTATAACACAAATTTTTTTGTTGATTGTGATGATTTTTGATACGGGATCAAAGTCCCCCATCTCCTAATAAACTTCAATATTGATTTATCTTGGAAATGAGGCTTGAGCCTCACCTATTAAATAGGGAGATATTAGTGGATTAAGCAAGACTTAGGTTAATTTACTCCAAAATAGTAATCCTTCCGTCAATATCCTTTGGAG
>JAMOSA010000322.1 GCA_027063325.1 Campylobacteraceae bacterium | reverse complement strand
AGGATTATTTCCTTTTGGCTGAACCATCTGCTTGGATACAGGCAACTGCTGTAGTGGTTGAGGCTTGGTAATGAGCTCTTGTTTTTTTTGACCTGGCAACTCTATATTGATGGTATTGAAGAGATCTTTTATTGATGTCTTTAAATCTTTGCTTCCTCTTGGAAGAGTTATTACATACTTATTAGATTCAGCTTTGTAACTCTTGAGTTCATAACTCTCTGTTGTCTCTATTACTACTCTAGCTATACTCTTTTTGTACTGGGCTGCTCTAATTGAGCGTACCTTTTTACCAAAAGTCAATCTCTTTTTGATATTAGCAGGAGAGAGTATTGTATTTTTGAAATCAAATACATATCTCATTCCACCACCGTTTGACTTTAGAGAAAAGGAGTGTATATAATTGGTATTTATTGGTTTAGCAAAATCCAATACCAATCTACCTTGCCAAATATCCATATTTCGCAATATATTATTTGCATTTGCCATATTTACAACAGCAAACAGCACTATTATCCATAAAATTACTCTTTTTAGTATCAAGTTATTCACCATTGATTAATTTATTCATTAACTCTTTTACTGTAATAATCTCTTTTAGTCTATAACCATTTGCACCTGTAAAAAAGAGTCCGGTCTCTTCTTTGCCCTCATAAGCATCAGTCAATCTATCTGCTATACAGTATCCAACCTGTTTTGCCTCTTCACCTCTATGACAGGGAGCAACACAGTTTGATATACAAGCAATCTTTGGTGCAGTACCTTTGGCAATCTTTTGGTGCAGTGTACTTTTGACTCCTCTTGCTGGATAACCAACAGGAGATTTAAACAACTTTATATCATCTTTGGTTGCATCTATAATCTTTTGTTTAAAGGCATCACTTGCATCACACTCTACAGTTCCTATAAATCTGGTACCAAGCTGTACACCTTTGGCTCCAAGCTCCATCATAGCAACAATATCATCTCTATCCCATATACCACCAGCTGCAATTACTGGAATATCACCCCACTTTTTAGCCTCTTCTACAACCGGGGGTAAAATCGCTTCGAGTTGATTTTCAGGCTTGAAGCAATCTTCGTACTTAAAGCCCTGATGTCCACCACTAAGAGGACCCTCTACTATAACAGCATCTGGCAATCTTTTGTGAGCCTTTTCCCATCTGCGACACAAAATTCTGAGAGCTTTTGCCGTAGATACAATAGGCACCAGTGCAACATCTGGAAAATCTTTTGCAGCTTCTGGCATAGTTAGAGGTAACCCCGCTCCTGTTATTATAATATCAGCTCCTGCTTCACAACTATCTTTGACTACTCTGTCATAATCATTTATTGCATACAAAACATTTACAGCCAAAGGTTTGTCGCCACAAATTTTTCTAGCATTTTTAATAATCTCAAAAAGTGCTTTTTGGGAGTAGAAGTTTGTAGCTTCATATGGTCTGCCATCACCTACTAATTTATCTGCAAATTTTCTATCATGATATACTCCGGTTCCTACAGAGCTGACTACACCAAGTCCTCCCTCTTTGCTGACAGTTCCTGCCAATCTGTCCCAAGAGATACCAAGTCCCATACCACCTTGAACTATCGGTTTTTCTATCTTGTGTTTCCCTATAATAAGAGTCTCAAAATTCATATTATCCCACCTTTGCTTTGGCAAATTTTCTCTTGCCCACTTGCAAAATATACTCCCCTGCTTGGAGTTTCAACTGTTCATCACTCACTTTTTGCTGATCTATTTTAACAGCACCTTGTTTTATATCTCTACGAGCTTGAGATGTAGAAGGCTCAAGTTTGGCTTCAACAAGTGCTTTGCATATCCAGGTATCTGCCTCAATCTCTACTGTAGGTATATCATCTGGAATCTGCTTCTGTTTAAACAGATTGTCAAAAGCCTTCTGTGCTGCTACTGCATCATCTTTTGAGTGAAACCTCTGCGTAATCTCCAGTGCCAACATCTCTTTGACCTTTTTGGGGTGGAGTTTACCATCTTTTATATCCTGTTTCATATCTGCAATTTCAGATAGTGAGCGACTACTGAGCAACTCATAGTATCTCCACATCAACTCATCAGATATAGAGAGTATTTTAGCATATATATCATTTGCTGGTTCAGTAATTCCTATATAATTACCCAAAGATTTGCTCATCTTTTGTACTCCATCAAGCCCCTCAAGGATTGGCATCATCAAAACTGCCTGCTCTTTACCTACACTGTATGCTCTTTGGAGGTGTCTGCCCATAAGCAGATTGAACTTCTGATCAGTTCCACCCAATTCAATATCTGATTTTAGTGCTACACTGTCATAACCTTGTA
Source organism: Campylobacteraceae bacterium (assembly GCA_027063325.1). Lineage (GTDB taxonomy): Bacteria > Campylobacterota > Campylobacteria > Campylobacterales > Sulfurovaceae > Nitratifractor. The sequence continues at coordinate 2,258 of JAMOSA010000322.1, read as the reverse complement.
GAAGCGGATACAAAAACTCTGATATAGAGATACTCTTACCCTCTTTGAATCTCTTTTCAAAATCATCTCTTTCTAACATTCTTGCTACATTAAACTGTGTAGTAAGCTGTACTATACCAGCACTGCCAAGCTCATCTAACCACTTTGAGTTGAATACAAGCTCGGTTCTTTCTTTGTTCAAAATCTTAAAAGCTTGTTCTTGATATGTTTTGGCATTTTGAAGTACAGTATCTCTATCAAGTACCTTTCTGGTTTCACTTTTACCGGTTGGATCACCAATCATAGCAGTAAAATCACCAATAAGCAGTTGTACTATACCTCCATGTTTTTGGAAAGTTGCAAGTTTTTGCAGTATTACTGTATGCCCCAGATGCAAATCAGGAGCAGTGGGATCTAAGCCAAGTTTTACACGATACTCTGTACCATTTGCATAATACTCTTTTATCAAGTGTTCAATTCTCTCAAAATCGATTATCTCAGCTACACCCCTCTCTATCTCTTGCAATGCCTGTTCTACACTCATTCATACTCCTTAATTGTTGTAAGCATCATCTATTGCTACAATCTCTACCAATTTAAACTTTTTTGATAACTCTGAAGCTATCTGCTTTTTGTCAAGCTTGTCCGATTCTACTTCGAGTTTGCAATACTCTGCTCTGTCACTTCTGTTTATACCCATCTCTATACTTATGATATTTAATCCCAGACTCGATATTTTTGATAAAAGCTTTGCCAAAACCCCTTTTTGATTTTGGAGTGCAACAATAAGTCTATAATTACCTACCTTACTCTTTGCCCACTCTACATACACCATAGGATAACCAGCTTGAATCTTCTCATAAGCTTTTTTACATAGTTTGTGGTGTATTGTAACTTTGCCCTGCTTGTAAAAAGCTACAATACTATCTCCTGTTTTTGGATGACAACAAAAATCAAACTCAACTGATTCAATATGCCTGTTATGAAAAAATATAAAGTGCTGAAGCTCTTTTTTGACAGGTTTTTTATACCCTTTTTTCAATAATTCCCATACTCTTACCTCTTTGAGTCTAAGGATTTTGGCAATTTTGTGAATCTTTTCATTGAGTACATCTATATTCTCTGTACATCTGTATATATTGTTTGTCAAATTATGCTCTTTGGCAATCTCTTTGATCTCTTTTGGATCTTTGTTGAATATATTCGAGAGTATATTATATGCTGTAAGTTCACTCACCTCTTTGAGTCTTAGTTTACATAACATCTTGATACCCTCTTTTGCCTTGGATGTCTTAACCATATCTATCCAGGAGCAGTGAAGCATCTTTTCATTACCTGTAACTATCCTGACTATATCACCGTTTTTCAGTATTGTCAAAAGTGAAGCTTTCTCCTTGTTTATTAGTGCAGATACTGCCTTGTCTCCTATCTCACTGTGAATTGCATAGGCAAAATCCAGTGCAACTGAATCTTTTGGCAGTGTAAAATAGTCTCCGGTTGGAGTAAAGACTGCAATATCTTCACTATATAAATCATTTTTTGCCATCTCATAAAACTCTTCTATTGAGTCATCCTGATATGGCAGACTCTTGAGCCAATCGAGATTCACTTTATCTACACCACCCTCTTTGTATTTCCAGTGTGCTGCTATTCCGTACTCTGCAAGTTTATGCATCTGCTCAGTACGAATCTGGGCTTCTACAATATTGTCATCATCAAACAAGGTTGTATGAATTGTCTGGTATCCGTTATCTTTTGGCAAAGCTACATAATCTTTGAATCTTGATATAAGGGGAGTAAAGTTCAAGTGCAGTACCCCCAAAGATTTATAACAATCAATTGGCTCTTTTACTATAATTCTAACAGCCAACAGATCCAAAACCTCTTCTATACTGATACCTTTTCTGTGCATCTTGAGATATATTGAGTAGTGATGCTTTACTCTACCAAGTACTTCAAAATCATCTCTATGGTACCCATTTAGACACAAAACATTCTTGACTTTGCCTATAAATGAATTGAGTCTGATATGCAGGTTTTGGTGTTGGGATTTGAGATAATCATCAATCTTTTGAAAATCTTTTGGATATATATATCTAAAGCTCAAATCCTCAAGCAGATTTTTAATCTTTGATATTCCCAGTCTATGGGCTATGGGAGCATACACAACAAGGGTCTCTTCAGAGATTCTGAGCCTCTTTGCCGGTGGCAAAGCTTCAAGAGTAAGCATATTGTGCAATCTGTCGCAAAGCTTTATTATAAGTACCCTTACATCCTCT
>JAMOSA010000321.1 GCA_027063325.1 Campylobacteraceae bacterium | reverse complement strand
AGATGTAACAAGTATAGGCAGAATGGATTTGACAATAATATTTAGAGATAGTGTATATATACTGGAGTTTAAAGTAAATGGAAGCAATGCACTAAATCAGATAAAAAACAAAGATTATGCCACTAAGTACAAAAGCAGATATACAGATATATATCTAATTGGCATAGAGTTTGATAGCCAGAGTAGAAATATTGCCAATTTTGAGTGGGAGAGGGTATAACTTTAATAAATTTTTTGATATATTTCATTTTTCTAATATATGTCCCCATCGCTTAACTGGATAAAGCAGGACCCTCCTAAGGTCTAGCTAGAGGTTCGAGTCCTCTTGGGGATACCATATCAAATAATAATTAATATTAGAAGATAACTTCTATTAAATAACTCTTAAAAATAATTAATACTTTTATCTTTTATTAAAGATAAATTATTATATACTTTCCTCGTACCTAAAATATTTCTATATGATACTTTTCTCTATAAAGTATTATATTGTTACCAAATAATGGGATAAGGTATAATGCTTTTTAAGCAAATTTTAAAGGAGTACTACTATGGAATTGAATATTGGTAGAATTACAATAGAGGGTGAAGCACTACTTAGTGATTTTGTAAACAAGATGGGTCTTGATGGTGCATTGGTTGCTAGTGCAGAGGGTCTTGAGATGGCAAGTTATTTTAAAAGTGATTTAGAAGCTGATTTGATTGCTGCAGATATGGCATCACTACTTGCTTCAACTTTGAGTGTTTTAGAAGATGCCAAAAGAGGCAATATGAATGAGATGATAATTAGTTCAGACAATGGTGCAATTGCTATCAAAGACCTAGGAGATGATGTTGTATTTGGTGTTTTGGCTCCATCTGGATACAAAATGGGTAGTTTGACAGTTTCACTAAAGCAGTTTGTAAAGAGTTTGCAAGAGCTTTAATAAAATAAACATATAGTATATGCACAACTTGTGTTAATCAAAAAAGTATCTTTAATTGACAATAGACAAATAAGGAGCTGAAATAATGGGAGATTTAACGATGGCAAAAGAGGAGCTAAAAGCTGCTATAGATGAGATGAAGAGTGGGGCTATTGAGCCTCAAGAGTTTTATAAAAAATTGATGGGTGTTTTGGCTCATTTAGATGTTACAAATGAGGATTTAAAGGGTGTAACACCACATCTTTTGAGTTTTGTAAATGGATTGATAAAAAATATGAGTAAATAATAGGCTATAATGATATAGTCTTTTAATGTTGTAGTGCCAACTAAGTAGAGTTTAGTTGGCACTATATGAGCAATTTAGTCATCTGTTTTTGTATGGCTTGAAATGGGGTATAATAAATGTCACTCAAGGAATCATTAGATAGATTTGTGAAAGATATTCAAGATACCAAAGGTATTAAAGCAGTATATGCTGTTGATTTAGACAAGATGGAGTTATCTAAGAAATTTTTACATCAAGAGTATAATCAAGCTACTATCAAAGAGATTATAAAGAGTACTGCTACAATTTTGAATGCCAAAGATACAGAAAATATACTGATTGAGACAAAGAGTGAGAGGATATTTATAGGTGGTTTGAAAGATAAGTTTTTTTTAATTATAGTTGCTGATAAAGTTATCAATATAGGCAGTCTATTTGCAATGCTAAAGAAGATAAAAAATAATCTTTAAGGATATACTTTTTGATGAAAAAAGATAAGGTAAGTTTGGAAAATTTTGATTTCGATATTAGTACCTACCCTACAAAAGATAGAGTAGTATCAGTTATTAGTCGTAGCAATGAATCAAGTTGTGATATGATAGCAAATATAAATATCCCTATTGTTTATATTGATAATCTTGATAGTTTTACAAATATGGTACACCAATTATCTCTTAAGGCACTATTTGAATCTTTGGATATTGTAAATGGAATTGATGAAGACAAACTAAAGAGTAATTTTGATAAACTAAAAGCAGATATACTAAAAAAACAGATGGATTTGAAAGAATCAAATAAAATAGATACAAAATATTTTGTATCTTTTGTTGATACCATACCTGAGTCTATTTTGGCATTTTTTGTAGTACAAAATGACGATATTGTATATGAATATAAAAAAAATACAAATGAATATAATGATACTGATTACAAAAGTAAAATTATAAAAGTTTTATATCAAATTAAATCTAATGCAATTACTATAAAAAAGTTGGTTAATGGTTGTAAAAGTACTTTTTATATAACAGAGGATATTACATATTGTCATTTTAAAGTTACAGATGAAGTTTTTATTGTGTTTTTGCTTTATAGTAAAGATTTTGGTAAATATATTAAAAGTATAGAGAAGTTATATAAAACTTTAGAAGAAAATTTAAAATAGATTAAGTTAGGATTATAAAATGGAAGATTACATTAGTAGCATATATGCTAAAAATTTAGAAAAAAGAATCAATGAGATAGGGAGTTTTGATAAAATCTTATTTGCGAGATATACTCAAGATAATAAATTAGAATATATAGGATGCAAAGAGATTAAAGAGTTTGTTATAAATGATGATGATAATAGTATTGTACTAACTTCAATAGAGACAGCTTTGCCTATAATACAATTAGATATAGGATTGAGTTTTATATATAATCCAAAATATGATAATCCATGTAAATTAGATATAAAGAGTATGGCAGTAATTCCTACAATTACTCCAAACACTAAAAGACCATTTGGTGTTTTTATTCTTTATCATATAAAAGAGTCTAAGTTAAATTTTAGTAAAGAAGAAGTAAATAAAATAGATGAGTTGATTTCTAGTGAAAACTTAGATGATAGTAATCTAAAAAATGTTTTGGGTGATGAGTATGGTAAAGATACTCAAAAGAGTAAAAATAATTGCAAAGATGAACTTGAAAGAGCAAATAGATTTTTTGCATCAGTAGTTCATGATATAAGAACACCTATGAATGCTATAATGGGATTTTTGGAGTTATTAGAACAAGATGCAACTCCTCAACAAAAAGATTATATAAAAGCTGCATATTCAAGTAGTGAAATGATAGTAGCACTTGTAAATGATGTTCTTGATTTTAGTAAAATCTCTATGGGCAAAATGGATATAGCACCATACTATTTTGCACCTCTTTTAGAGTTTAAAGATTCTGCTTTGCTTTTTTATCACTTGGCACTAAAAAAGAGAATAAAACTTATTGTATATTTTGATCCAAGTACACCAAAATTTATAAAAACAGATCCACACAGATTAAGGCAGATAATTAATAATCTACTTAGTAATGCAATTAAATTTACTCCAGAAGAGGGTATAGTAACTTTAGAGTTTTTATATGATAAATTAAAAGATGCACTAAGTGTTGTTGTAACGGATACTGGAATTGGTATGAGTGAAGAGGAGCAAAAGAGTATATTTCAACCATACAAACAAGCTACCAAAACTACAGCTCAAAATTATGGTGGCACAGGACTTGGGCTTACTATATCCAAACAGTTATCTGCACTACTTGGAGGAGAGTTGAAGCTAAGTAGCAAACCAAATGAGGGTAGTAAATTTACACTTACAATTCCTTGTAATAGTGTGCCTGGTACTCCACCTTCTATAGAAGTTACACCAGAAATGTTACAAAAATCTGTAACTATTATAAAAGGTAAAAGAAGTACTCCAAGGTGGATAGAGTTTATAGATAAATATCTATCAAAATTAAAAATCCCACACTATATATTAAATACAGATGAAATTTTATCAAGTCTTAATGAGGCACAAAGTGATGTATATATAGCAGTTGGAGTTGATTATATCCATAGTGATTTTAAGCAAATCGTAGAGTATTTAGAAGATAGCTCTTTGGTAGTAATAAGTTATACTCCTCTTGAGGATATTCCATATATCTCACCAGATACTGCTGTATTAAATCCTCCTATATTTCCAAATGATTTAATTAATGCTATATATAATTTGAACTTTTCAGGAAATTTTGGCTCAAATAAAATAGAAGAGTGTGAGAGTAAAACTGTACTTGTTGTTGATGATAACCCTATAAATTTAAAATTTATGCAAGAGATAGCCAAAAGACTTGGTCATACCTGTTTGACTGCTCTTAATGGTAAAGAGGCTATAGCGATGCTAAATATGTATGATATTGATATAGCACTAATTGATAAAAATATGCCTGTAAAAAATGGTATAGAGACGATAAAAGAGATTAGACAAAGAGATGAATTTAAAGGTATAAAACTATATGGTCTAACAGGAGATAGTGATAAAGAGACTATTGATGAGATGGTAAAAGCAGGAGCAAATGCTATATTTACAAAACCTATTAATAGTAAAAAAATAAAAGAGATATTATGTAAATAGAAAGGAATCTCTTATGCAAAAACTCCCAATTGGCATACAAACCTTTAGTAAAATAAGAGAAGATAACTATATCTATATAGATAAAACCCATATGGCACTAGATATAATTAATAACTATCAATATGTCTTCCTCTCTCGCCCCAGAAGATTTGGAAAGAGTCTATTCCTTGATACTCTAAAAAATATCTTTGAGGGTAAAAAAGAGTTGTTTAAAAATCTATATATATATGACAAATGGGATTTTAA
>JAMOSA010000320.1 GCA_027063325.1 Campylobacteraceae bacterium | reverse complement strand
TGCTATATATAAAGCTATTGATGATACAACAGTAGCTGTTATGATAGAACTTATTCAAGGTGAAGGTGGAGTAGAACCATTTGACAAGCTTCAGATACAAGAGTTACAAAAGTTTTTAAAGAGTAAAAATTTACTGTTAATTGTAGATGAGGTTCAAACTGGTGTATATAGAACGGGTCAATTTCTGGCATCTAATCTATATGAGATAGAACCAGATATTATAACTTTGGCAAAAGGATTGGGTGGAGGTGTACCAATTGGTGTAGCTATGACAAATCTCAAAGATATATTCTCTCCAGGAGATCACGGTTCTACATTTGGGGGCAACTATCTTAGTACAAAAGCAGCACTTACAGTAATGGAGATATTAGAAGATGAGTATAAAAGTGGTGCAATATCCAAAAGAGTAGAACTCTTTACCAAAGAGTTGGATAGAGTTGCCAACACTTTACCAGAACTATTTAGCCAAAGTGTAGGACTTGGATTGATGAGAGGACTCAGATGCAAAAGTGCCAATATTCAAAACTCTATACTGAAAGCTTCACTCAAAGAGAGACTTATTGTACTAAAAGCGGGTAAAAATACTATAAGATTTTTACCACCACTTACAATTACTGAAGAAGAGATAGAGGAGGGATTTAAGCGTTTTGAAAAAGCTTTGGCTACTGTATCTGTATAGTATTTTGATACTAACAGCAAAAGAGTACAATTTAGATAACTATCTGTCATATGAGAAGAGTCTGATATTTGACTACAAAGAGGAGTTAAATAGATTGCAAAGCTCTATACTTCGTCGTAGTTGGATCAATCCAATTACGATTGATTACAGTTGGTTTAACTCTACTCAACCATCAAACGGTACAAGAAATGACAGGACATTTTCTATAGGTATAGATCAGCCAATATTCAAATCTGGCGGAATTTACAGTGCTGTTAGATATGCCAATGCCAAAGAGGGTACAAATAGTGCAAACTTGACTCTACAAAAACGCAGTATGATAGTACAAGCTTTGGGGATTTTGTTTGATTTGCATATAAACAAGCTCAAACAAAGACAGCTTAAGTATATGATACGAAATGATGATATAGATATACAAAAGAAAAGAGAGCAGTATGAAGCAGGTTTGCTTGATGGCAGTTTTTTGGATCAAGCTATTATCAAAAGAAATCAAGACAAAACCAAACTACTGGCACTAAAGCTTACAAACAAAGAGCTTAGAAGCAGTTTCTCAATTTTGAGTGACAAAAATCCCGATAGATTGAAATTACCAAAATTGCATATAATAAGTAAAGATGATTATATAAAAGACAATATAGAGTTGTTTGCCAAATCTATGTACTCAAAAGAACAAGAGTACTACTCATATATGACAATAGCAAAATATCTGCCTACCATTTCTCTACAGGCAAGATACTACAAAAATGATCCAGATAGTGAGTTTGGCTTAACTCCTGGTATAGATAATGATTATACAAACTATGGGATTCATATATCTATACCTTTGCATATAAATTCAGTTGCAGATATAGAATCAAGCAGAGTATCAGCTCTTAAAGCTGCCATTGAGTATCAAGATTCAAAAAAGAGTGTAGCCAATGAGTATGAACTAATCAAAGAGTCTCTAAAACTTTTGGATCAAAAGATAGCTCTTAGTGCATCAGATGAGAAACTCTATAGCAGTTTGATACGCTCTACTACTGATCAAGTAGCCTCAGGAGAGAAAACAGAGCTTGATTTAGAGATTATGAAAAACAGTAAAGAGATGGCTAGAATTGATAAAAAAGTATATAGATTACAAAAACAGAAACTACTGCTAAAGCTTTATGAGAAGGTAAATAGATGAATTTTGCAAAATATATGAATGAGTGGTTATATGGTGAAAATGGTTATTACAAGATCTTTAGAGATATAGGTAAAGAGGGTGATTTTTATACAGCAGTAAGCAGTAGTGCATTTTTTGGTGCAACTATTGCTGAGTTTATATATAGAGGCATTATAAGTTCAGACATTCCAAGAGATGCTGTTATTGTAGAGATAGGTGCTCATAGAGGATATTTGATAGCAGATATTATACAGTGGTTATATACAAGAGATAGTTCATTGATTGAGAGTATGAAGTTTGCTACTATTGAAAGACAAGAGGATGTAAAAGCAGTTCAAAGAGAATACTTTTTGGATAGATTTGGAAGTGGTGTAGAGCTTATCCAATATAGTGATATTTCAGATTTAGATGAAGATTATATATTTTTTGTAGCAAATGAGATATTTGATGCATTTGCATGTGAACTATATAAAGACAATAAGATAGCCAAAGTTGATAATCATACTATATATTGGGAAGATGCACCAAGAGATATAATCGATTTTGCAAATAGACATAATCTAAAAGTAGGTGAAATTGCAACAGGATATGAAGATTTTGCAAACAGTATGTATCAAACAGCTTCAAGATACGATTTTGTAACCTTTGATTATGGTGAAAAGTATATAAGAAATGATTTTTCTATCAGAATATACAAAGAGCATCAAACTCTGCCTCTGTTTGATGAAGAGGTAGTATTATCTGAACTGTTTGGGGTATCTGATATAACCTATGATGTAAATTTTGCACATCTTATTGATGCATATACAAAAAGTGGAGCCAAATTGGAAGCTTATGAGACTCAAGCTAGAGCATTGGTCAGATTTGGTATTATAGATTTGCTTCAAGAGTATGCCAACTCTACAACATATGAGAACTATATAAGAGAAGCAGATAAAGTCAAAACTCTGATAGCACCTACAATAATGGGTGATAAATTTAAAATGGTTCACTTCAAAAAGAGATAAGAGATAAACTTTAGAAATCGGTTATAGTATATTGAGTATTTGTATAAAGGAAAAAAATGTCAAAAGAGTTGATACTCAGTGATTTGGATCTTACACTGCTTCATACAGATTTATCCCTGAGTGATTTTACAGTAGAGGTTTGGAATGAGGCAGTCAATAGAGGTTATAGGCTCTCTATTGCAACAGCTAGAAGTTATACAGGTGTATCAAAGCTACTTGATAGACTCACATTAAAAGAGCCTCTTATACTGCTTGATGGGGCTTTGATAATGACAATTGATGGTAAAATTGTATATGAAGCTACACTAAATGCCAAAATTGGTAATAGAGTTTTGGATATAGCAAACAAAACAATCTCTTCTGCACCTCTTATAGTAGGATTAGATGATAATAATTACGAACAGTTTTTATATCCTCCAAAACCAAATATATTTCAACAAGAGCTTATAGATAGCTTTCATAATGACAGAAGAGTTATTACAAATTCCAAACTAAAAGCTATGGATAGAAATCTAAAAATTGTATTTATGGAGAGTGAGAAAAATAGTCAAAGACTACAAGAGGCACTTATATCTGAGCTAGGTGATACCATAGAGATAAAAGCTTCAAAAGATCCATATATAAATTGCTGCTTTATTACTATACTCCACCCAAATGGAGACAAATCAAAAGCTTTGAAAAAATTGGAAGAGTTTGAGCATACGACAGCCAAAGATACAGTAGTATTTGGTGATAGCTATAATGATTTGGGGTTATTTGAATTTGCAGGTACAAAAATAGCTGTAGCAAATGCCATAAAAGAGTTAAAAGAGTCTGCTGATATTGTATTACCATATACAAATGATGAAGATGCAGTAGCAAAGTATCTCAATGAATATCTAAAACTAAATATATCAGAAGGATAAAGTTATGAGAGTTGGATTGTTTATACCATGTTATATAGATGATTTCTATCCAGATGTTGCACTATCTACATTAAATATACTTCAGCTTAATGGTTGTAAAGTAGAGTATCCAACTAATCAAAAGTGTTGTGGACAACCATTTATAAATAATGGATTGGTATCAGATGCCAAATATTTTGCAAATCACTTTATAGATACCTTTATAGATTATGATTATATTGTAGGACCTACAAGCAGTTGTATTGGAGCAGTCAAATATAGATATGAGGGTATAGTAACAGACAATAGGTATAAAGATATTCAACCAAAAGTTTATGAATTGTGTGAATTTTTGTATGATGTTATAGGAGTAGATAACCTAAAACCATTTCCATCATATAAAGGTAAGGTGGGTTTGCATAATAGTTGTCACTCTATTAGAGAGTTGAAATTGGCAAATCCCAGTGAATTGAATATCTCTCACTACTCCAAGATTAAATCTGTTTTGCAAAAAGTACCAGATATTGAGATAGTAGAAGCTTCAAAAGATGAGTGTTGTGGATTTGGTGGTACATTTAGTATCGATGAGGTAGCAGTATCGGCAAAAATGGGTCGAGATAGAGTAGATG
>JAMOSA010000319.1 GCA_027063325.1 Campylobacteraceae bacterium | reverse complement strand
GCCAATAAGATTATAGGCTCATTGTCACTTTACCTCCTAATTGGACTTATATGGACAATAGTATATATGATACTTCTTATATTTGATCCTAATGCTTTCAATGGCATAGAGGCTACAGAATGGAGAACTCTATTTTCCAGGGTTGTATATTACAGCTTTGTAACTCTTACTACAGTAGGCTACGGAGATATATCACCAGCTAATCATATAGCAGAGTTTTTTGCATATATGGAAGCTATTACAGGTCTTTTTTATATGGCTATTTTTGTATCCAGTCTAATCAATCTGAGTAGTTCACTCTTTGGACAAAAGAGGCAATAGTTTAGAATGCAAAACAGCACTATCTTGTCAAACAGAGCCAAATTTGCCATTAAAACAGCCATTGCAGTAACACTCTCTTATATGATACCTTTGGCTCTTGGTTGGGGACAACCAAACCAGGGAGCAATAGCCATTATGGTAATAGCTTCTGCCGGAGCTTTGCAGGAGTCTTTGGAAAAAGGTGTTATGAGAGTAGTAGGTACAGTAGCAGGTGCTGTTGTCGGACTTGGGCTTATAGCTCTGTTTGCACAGGATAGAGCATACTATCTGCTTACACTCTCAATCATTATGGCAATAGTAGCATATCTCTATTATGCATACAAAGGAGAGAAAACATTTTGGATGATTATGCTTGTGGTACTTGTAATGATATATAGTGGAGATGATGTTGATGACAAATTTGTATATGCACTTGATAAGAGTTGGAGTACAGCTTTTGGTATATTTGTATATGCAATGGTCAATATATATCTATGGCCAACCAAAAATAGTAAAAGTACTACAGATATATTTGAAGAGTTACTTCAACTGTGGCAAAATGGAACCAAAGGAGATATAGACAACTCCAAACTTCAATCTGCAAAAGAGAGCTTTAAGAGTTCAATTATAGATGGAGTTACAGACTATATAGATACAATAGCTTTTGACAAAAAGAGGTGGATTGGAATCTACAGTGAAGTTGACAATATAAACAGAGTATTTGAAAAGTTATATCTGCTTGAGTATCCCAAGTACAAAGATACTCTAAATATGGCAGTACCAAATATTTCAAAAGCAGTTACAGAGATTGAGATGATGATCAGGGAAATAAGAGAGTTTGTCAAATCACCATCTGTTTTGACAATATACCACGATTTGGAATTGGAATTTGATACCAAATACCTATCTACTCTTACACCACTTCAGAGAGTCCATATAGTTACACTCCAAAACCAATTGACAAACCTGCACTCTACCCTAACTGCTTTGACAAAAAGATTAAACTCAATACTCTCTTTTGAACCTGATATAAATGAAATCATACCAACAGATACAAAAATCAATTCATTTAACTGGAGTGATATAGACAATATAAAAGCTACTATTGTATCTATGCTTCTGTTTTGGAGTGGTGTAGGAGCATGGATATATATAAATACACCACAGGGATATACTGTAGCATCTCTTGCTTTTATATTTAGTCTTATTACTACATTTACCCCTATAAATCCTCTTGCTTTGATATTTGTATATACATTGTCATTTATATTCTCATTTATAACCTATGTTTGGGTATTGCCACAACTTGGTACAGGGGTCGAACTTGGATTGTATATGTTTGTATATATGTTTATTACATACTATCTCATACCTACACCATTGGCACTATTTTTTGCGATGGGACTTATATTTCAATTTATTGTAAATGATATGATATTCAGCTTTGAAGCATTTATTACACTCTTGCTTGTGTTTTATCTATTTTTGGGATTTCTACTCATATTTTACTATATACCATTTTCAAACAGAGCCGAGAGTATGTTTAAAACAGCAGAAGAGAGATTCAAAAAAGTACTCATAGATATAGCTAACAACAAGGTATCTCCAAAATTGATTGATATATTATATACAACTATAACCAAAATGAGGGTATGGAGTAGTAAAATAGACTACAGTTACTTTAGTGGTATAAAAAGCCAAAAGTTACAAGAGTATATATCAAAAGGAGAAAGAGTATTAGTAATATACTCTTTGATTTTACCAATGTATAAAAGAGTATCCAAAAATAGACTCTTTGACTCTATTGAGAAGATTGATACAAATATAGGAAAAGAGCTTGAGATGCTAACAAATCAAAAGATAGATAAAGATATACTACTGTTTAGATTGGAGAATATACAAAAGAGTATTGACAATATAATAACTACTCTAAAGTGGAGAGAGTACAGCTACAGTGAGATAGCCGAAGTTGCAGAGTTTGTTACACTGAAAAAATTGTTGATTGAGTCAATTGTACAAACAATACAATATAGAGAAGAGTTAAAATTAACTGAGTTGAACTGGAGCCGTTTTTGATGATGGATAGACGAAAATTTTTGGGATATTCAATAATAGCTCTTATGCTTGGGGGATGCACTCAGATAGGACCCAACTTTAATGGTGTACCAAAGAGCAAAATACCAAAAAAGTGGAGCCATAAAGGAGGAAAAGATCCTGCCATATCAAGATGGTGGCATATATATCATGATAAAACTCTAAACAGATTGGTAGATATGGCATATAGACAAAATATAGATTTGAAAATAGCAGGAGTTCGAATATTGCAATCAAGAGCTGTTTTGGGTATCCAAAATGGAATGAGTCTGCCACAGTTACAAAAACTCTCAGGAGGTGCATTTGTAAATGATGCAAATCAAAACTCACCGACATTTGGCAGTAGTTCTTTGTCTTTTGATCTAGGCTGGGAGCTTGATATATGGGGTAAATATGCCAGAGGTACAGAGTCTGCCCAAGCCAAACTATACGCCTCTGTAGCTTCATATGATTCTATGCTTGTATCAATAATAGCCGAAGTTGCAAAGAGTTATATCAATTATCGAACTGCCCAAGAGAGAATAATATATGCCAGACGCAATATAGCTATACAGGAGTATGTAACCAAAATCACAAAGATACAATTTAATTCTGGAAATGTATCAGAGCTGGATATGCAACAAGCTCTCACACAACTACACTCTACACGCTCAGCTGTATATGAGTTGAAACTCTCACAAATCAGAGCCAAAAACTCTATAGCAATGTTGCTTGGATTAAACCCTACAGAGGTTGAAAAGTATATAACAAACAAAGATACAGCAGATGATATGAGTAGATATATTACCAATAAAAAAGGGACAATACAGTTAAAAGAGCAAAGCAGTGCAATATCAAAAGTATCACTCATCCCATCTCCAAGATTTGATCCACACAAAAAGATAGATGCCAATTTGATTACAAGAAGACCTGATGTAAAAGTGGCTGAGTATATAGCACACTCAAAGTCTGCAGATATAGGAGTGGCAGAAGCTGAACTATATCCTAGCTTCTCATTGATTGGTAATATATCTTATGCAGATACAACCATATCACCCTCAAAAATATCAATCATAGCAGGACCTTCATTTGCATGGAATATACTACAGTATGGCAGAATAAAAAACAGTATCAGATTAAAAGATGCACAGTTTGAAGAGAGTCTGCTACAATACAATAAAACAGTATTGAGTGCTATACACGAGGTATCTTATGCTCTTGACAACTACAAATATACACTCAAACAACTCAAAGAGAGTAAAAAGGCTGTAATGGCTTCTGCAAGAGCATTCAATATCTCTATCAGACAATATAATGATGGTCTAGTAAGCTACCAAAGATTACTAAACTCTGTAGAGAGTCTCACAAGATACCAAGATCAATATGCCAGACTAAATGGTGAACTTGCCACTCAGGTGGCTCTTTTGTACAAAGCTTTGGGAGGTGGTTGGCAAATAAGTAGAGGCAACAGTTATCTATCCAAAGATACAGTAGCACATCTAAAATCAAGGAGTAACTGGGGGAGTATGCTCTCCAAAGATGGTGTTATACTCCCAAGGAATTGGCAGTGATGACAAATCCATATCCTCATGAACTGAGTATTGGTGATCTGTACTTTTCACCTGTAATTCCTGTTGTAGTATTGGGATTTGTATTAGCAGGTATTACAGCTACTTTGTTTAATAGATTGAAACTGACAAGATGGTTCTATATGCCAAGTTATATATTCTTGGCATTTTGGATAATATGGATATATATAATAGATCACTTCTGGATACATTTTTAAAAGAGACAAATTATGAAAAAATTGATACTAACAGCAATTAAATTAATACTTACAATATCTGTAATGGCAGTTGCCATATATCTGGGTTGGCAAAAGTGGAGCGAGTATATACAAAACCCATGGACCAGAGATGCACAGGTGCGTTCTCAGGTAATTTTGGTATCTCCGCAGGTAACTGGTAGGGTAACTACCATATATATACATGACAATCAGGCTGTAAAAAAGGGAGATATTCTATTTGAGATAGATTCAACACTCTATCAACTCAAAGTAAAACAGGCTCAAGCTAGACTAACAAGAGCTATAGAAAATGCCAAAGGATTAAAAATTGAGTATGAGAGAGTCCAAAAGATATACTCCCAAGATCCCGGAGCAGTAAGTCAAAAGGATCTAAACAGAAACAAAGTAAACTATCACAAAGCATTAGCCGATATTGACGGAGCCAAAGAGGCACTAAACAAAGCAAAACTAGATTTAGCACATACAAAAGTATATGCAGAAGTTGACGGATGGG
>JAMOSA010000318.1 GCA_027063325.1 Campylobacteraceae bacterium | reverse complement strand
GATTGAAAGTAGAACTTATTGGTACTACTGGTGGTAGTGAATATAGAGTCAATGATATAACAATGCCTCTTGAAGAGTTGGTTGATATCTACTATAACAGTTTCAAAAAAGTAATAGAGCAAGATTTGTAGGATAATATATGGTAGTGGCAATAGATGGTAAAGTAGTATTAAAAGAGCCAACAAAGGTACATATTGATACCAAAATGGGTTTGACATATGAAGTATTGGTATCGGTAAATACATCAAATGCCATTACTGCTGAATCTGTTAGATTACATACTACCCAAATCATTAGAGAAGATTCAAATATGCTCTATGGTTTTATATCTTTGGAAGAGAAAAAGATGTTTGATACACTTATCAAAATCAATGGAGTAGGTCCAAAGGTAGCTTTGGCAGTATGCTCCACATTTACCCCTCAAACTTTTGCCAAAGTAGTAGCCTCAAAAGATGTAGCAATGCTAAAAAAAGTACCAGGTATAGGACCAAAATCAGCTAGTAGAATGCTAGTTGAACTTGCAGATTTTATAGTAGATACTACAAGCAGCAATAATTTAAACTCTACAGATACCATAGAAGCAAAAATGGCTCTTGAGTCACTGGGATTCAAAAAAGATGCTATAGATAAAGCACTAAATGGTGAAACTGGTACTACAGCAGAGCTTGTAAAAATTGCACTCAAAAAACTTCAGAGGCTATAAGTTGCAAAGAGTTGATATTGCAATTATTGGTGCTGGTGCTACTGGTTTGATGGTAGCTTCACACCTTGAAAACAAAAATGCTTTACTTATAGATACAAATCAGGATATAGGAGCCAAAATAGCAATATCTGGTGGTGGCAAATGTAATATAACCAATCAAAAGCTATCTCCAAAGTACTATTTGGGAGATTTAAACTTTGTCAAACAGATACTATCAAAATACAATAATCATACTTTAATATCTTGGCTTAAATCTCAGGGTCTAAATCCAATACTACAAAAAGAGTCTCAATACTTTTGTCCAAAATCAGCCAATGAGATTTTAAATATTTTTCGCAAAAATATCCATCATATACCAAAGCAGTTAAATACAAAAGTATTATCAGTAGATAAGAAAAACAATAGATTTGTTATAGATACAAACAGAGGTCAAATTGAAGCCAAAAAGATAGTAGTAGCTAGTGGAGGATTAAGTTTTGCCAAGCTTGGTGCTACTGATATTGGATATAAGATTGCTCAAAAGTTTGGACACAAAGTCAATAGAGTTAGACCTGCACTTGTAGGTTGGACTCTGCAAAAGGAGCAATTCTTTTTTAAAGAGCTTAGTGGAATATCTACCTTTGTAAAATTAAGTACAGCTAACAAAGAGTTAGAGGGTAATATCTTGTTTGCACACAAAGGAATAAGTGGTCCGGTGATACTTAATGCTTCATTGTATCATACAAAGGGGTATATTACTATCAATTTCTTACCAAATTTCAAACTTCACTCTATCAGAAATTCACAAAAACAGTTAAGTACCCTTCTGCCTCTGCCAAAAAGAGTAACAAAGGCTCTACTTTTGAGTAAAAATATACCAGATAAACCAATCAAAAAATATGATACAACCAAATGGCAAGAGATTAACAATCTATTTTATAGCTACTTTATGGCTCCAGCTGGTACATTTGGCTACTCCAAAGCTGAAGTTACAGCCTCTGGTATTGATACATCTGAAATTGATCCGAAAACACTACAAAGTAGATTATGCAAAGGGTTATATTTTGGTGGTGAAGTATTGGATATAACAGGAGAACTTGGTGGTTATAATTTGCAGTGGGCATTTAGCTGTGGTTATACCATAGCCAAAGGATTAAATAGTGTATGATTTTATACTATTTAAATCTTTTATATCTGAATATGTATTGATAATATTTTATTGGCTTGGAGTAATTGGTATGCCTATATTTGCATACATAATATATAAAAATAAAAAGTTTAATACTGTTATTAAAAGAGTATTTAATATAGCCAAGAGTAGTTATGACTCTTTGGGATTAAAGTATCGTATATATATAGCTCTGTTTATCTTTTTTAGTTTGATATTTATGGAGATAATTTGGAGATTGATGTTTGAATTTTTGATAGCTTTTATGCAAATGCATAGAGTATTGGTAGGTATATGATTTTACTATTCAATACCAAAAACTCAAGATTAAAGTCTTGGAACTAAAAAACTTGAAAGTTCGTAAGGTTGATTATAACTGACTTTTTCTCAATGTATAGTAAGCAATACTTATGAAATAACAATAAATAAGCATTTCAATAATCAAGGCATACTCTGCACCATCTCTTTGCAAATCTACACCATATAATATAATTGACAATATTAAAGTACTTATTGTTATTATGAGTGTAAAAATTGAAGCAATTACTTTTTTTGATCCATCTGTCCATATTGCAAACAGTAAAGAGAAAATCACTGTTATAGTTAAGATGGGTTTAACTTGAATTGGCAACTGTGGAATCAAAAAAGAGCCAAAAAGTACTGTAAAAAATGATAAAATTAATTTATAGGCAAAAGGTGTTTCTCTCTTTTGCTCTTTGATTGGTTTAATATGAACTTTGATCCATTTGGATATTTCATCATACTGATTTTTGGGTACAAAAACCTGCATAACTACTCTCCAATCATTTAATAACTGTATCTCTCCTCTAAGTGGATATGTTTTTACTCTGTTTATCTCTTCCCAGTTACTGTATATAATATTTTTTGATTTACTCAAAAGGGTTGCTCCAGATGCTGTATATCCGGCAGATTTGCCAGATAACAACCCAATTAACCCTAACCATTTGAACCAACTAGATAGATATAGATTTTGTTCTAAGGAGTATTGAGTTATTCCATCTCTATTCAACTCATATCTTACTCTAGATCCTCTAAAGTTCATTATTATCATAACCATTGCAAACAGAAAAAACATACCTAAAAAAAGATACACAGCTACTGCTATAGAAGCAGGAATCTCATTCCATCTCCTTTCATAGAGATTTAATCCAACTAGAAGTAAAAATACAAAAGCTACTCCACTCCCTACTGCCAATATAGATTGAATCCAAACTAAAGGGTTAGTAATACTTGATACTTTAATCTCCCAACTGTAAAGTGGCTCTTGTTTTGTCTTTTTGCGTATCATAATATATCCTTTTGCTGCTTTAAAACTTGGTTTCTATATATTTAGGATACTATTTTGATATAAAAACTAAGATAAATTATAAAAGAAATATAAATTGTTTTATGGTTAGGTGGTAGAGAACAGTATGTCAACAAACAAAGAGTTAAAGTTACTCAAAAGATACTTTGGACACAAAAGCTTCAGACCTCTTCAAGCTCAAGCGGTAGAGGCTATAATAAATGGAAAAGATTTGCTTATGATACTACCAACTGGTGGTGGCAAATCACTATGTTATCAACTTCCGGCAATCTCGATGAGAGGGGTTGCTGTAGTCATATCCCCACTTTTGGCTTTGATGCATGATCAAGTAACTGCACTAAAAGCCAATGGGATTGAAGCTGAAATGTTATCTTCTATGCAAGATACAGAAGAGTTGAAATCTATAGAGTATAGATTGCTTGAGGGTGAAATAAAGTTACTCTATATAGCTCCAGAAAAACTATCAAACATATATTTTCAAAACTTTTTAAGACAACTTGATATAAGTTTTTTTGTAGTTGATGAAGCACACTGCTTATCTGAGTGGGGTCATGAGTTTAGGGAAGATTATCGCAAACTGAGCATTTTACGGCAACTGTTTCCAGATAAAACTATAGCATCATTTACTGCTACTGCTACACCACAGGTAAAAAAGGATATTATAAATCAACTCAAGCTAAACAATCCCATTGTACTAAAGGGATCTCTTTTTCGTAGCAATCTAACAATACACATAAAAGACAGAATAGATAATGGTCACAGACAATTACTGAGCTTTTTATATAAAAATAGGGGGGAGTCTGGCATTATATATACCTCTTCACGCAAACAGAGTGAATCACTAGCAAATTATCTCAGAGAAAAAGGATTCAAATCAGATGCTTTTCATGCAGGATTGGAAGTAGAAGAGAAAAGAAGAGTATATAAAGAGTTTGTAGCAGATAGAATCAATATAGTAGTAGCAACAATAGCTTTTGGTATGGGTATAGACAAGAGTAATATCAGGTTTGTAGTGCATATGTCAATGCCAAAAACAATAGAGAGTTACTATCAAGAGATAGGAAGAGCAGGTAGAGATGGGTTGGAGTCTGAGACACTTTTGTTATTTAACTCCCAAGATATAATTAGACAAAACAGATTTATAGAAGAGTTACCAGATGGGTTATATAAGCAGACAATTATACAAAAGATAGCAAAAATGGCACTTTTGTGCAGGGGTGATGAGTGCAGACACAGACAGATTGCTCTATATTTTGGTGATAATATAACTCCTTGTAAAAATCACTGCGACAATTGCAAAAATCCCTCTGTTAAAAAGAGAGATATTACCATAGAGGCTCAAAAGATGCTATCAGCTATATATCGTACAGGTCAAAAGTATCCTCTAAGATATATTATAGATTTATTAAGAGGTAGTAAAGATAAGAGTATATTGGAAAATGAACACAATAAACTCTCTGTATATGCAATAGGCAAAGAGTACAATAGATCCCAATGGCTTACAATTGCTGATAAATTATTGGAGATAAACGGTATGGATATAAATGAATACAGCCACCCATATATAACCCATACAGGCAAAGAGATACTACTTGGTAATATCAAGGTAGATATTGCCTCAAACAGATTAAAAACCAT